>NZ_DASVOB010000293.1:0-17943 GCF_036383575.1 Mucilaginibacter sp. | reverse complement strand
AGGCCTCCATTGTTCTGCCCGCTTTCGCCCGAAGCTTACCTGCTGACGGGAACATTCTTTATTTATCATGTCATGGGTAGGCGCGAAGGACCTTCTTCAATGAGCATAGCCGCTGTACAGGGCGAAGAAGATGCTTCGTGCCTCAGCATGACAGAAGGACAAAGTCATTTTTCCCCTTCAAAGTCCCTGGATTTTACCTACTCAGCATGACACCCTATTTTAATTATGTCATGGGTAACTGGTTTCAACATCCCAATTGCTAAGCAAATCTGCTATTTGTCCTGTGAGGTACCGAAACGAGTTCGGCACGACGCTGCTGAGATTTTATATGCGATTTCCCCCTCCCGCCTGACCAATTGCTTAAACCATTCTACCAACTCCCCTCAAATTTCGACCAACGCCTAAAAACGAGGTAAATGCCACAGTTTTAGGGTTTGCAGAGTGCTTTCCGGGCTTTGTCTATTTATATCAACAGCTGGTATAACACTTTTTAGCGATCAAAATATATGTTGTTCATTTGATCATTGAAAACAACAACACAACATATTTAAAAACATTAAAACCTAACGATCATTAAAACCTCAATAAAATTATCAGCCTTATTTGTATTATTAACTGCAGGTGTATTTGCTACCACAGTAGCCAAAGCCGATGAAGGTAAAATCGATGTTACCCCTAAAGCCAAAGAAGTTGTAACTTTTAAAGCTCTTGACCACGACCGTGGGGTCAAAGTTGACTTTGCAAAATCAGAAAGCGGAAAATCAATTGTAAAAGTTTACAATAAAAACAACGAGCTTTTATTAAAAGACGTTGTGCCAAGCAAAACTGACGTAAGCAAAGGTTATGTATTAAACGGTTTGGAAGATGGTGAATACACTATGGAAATCACCACAAACAACCAGGTAGTTAAAAAATCAATCCACGTTTACCAGGACGGCGATCAAAAATCATTCTATATAGCCCAGTAAGAAAATTACTCTCCACCATATAAAGAAGGCCAGGTTCATTGAACCGGGCCTTTGTTTTTTAGTATTGATATAGAATATTAGCCTTGTTCAACTTCTGTCCCTGTATTAAAATACGCCAGTATAGCTTTGGCCTGCTTTAGGTTTACCACTTCAAGCAGTATTTCCTCATTAGCTTCACGGATCTTTTTTACCGATTTAAAGTATTTAAGCAGTTTTTCGGCTGTGGTTTTGCCTATGCCCTCTATCAATTCAAGCTCTGTTACCAATGTGCCCTTGTCGCGTTTTTTACGGTGAAAGGTGATGCCAAAACGGTGGGCTTCATCGCGCAGGTGCTGGATCACTTTAAGTGTTTCTGATTTTTTGTCGAGGTACATCGGGTATTGATCGTTAGGATAATAAAGCTCCTCCAGGCGTTTAGCAATGCCTATCACGGTTACCTTTTTATCTATACCCAACAACTTGAGGCTATGCATAGCCGATGACAGCTGGCCTTTGCCACCGTCAATCACGATCAGTTGTGGTAATTCTGTTCCTTCATCCAGTAAGCGACGGTAGCGGCGGTGTACAGCTTCTTCCATTGTAGCGAAATCGTTGGGGCCTTCTACTGTTTTAACGTTGAAGTGGCGGTAGTCCTTTTTAGAAGGCTTGCCATCTTTAAACACCACAATGGCCGATACCGGGTATTTGCCCTGGAAGTTAGAGTTATCGAAACATTCAATGTGGCGCGGGAGCTGGTTCATACGCAGGTCTTTCATCATCTGCGTAAGCAACCGCTCGGTGCGGATCTCAGGGTTCAGTTTTTCGTACTGGTCTATTTTTTCCTTTTTAAAGAACTGTACGTTCTTTTGCGAAAGATCAAGCAGTTTTCGCTTTTCACCGAGCTTAGGTACGGTGAATTTGATGTTAGGATGATCTTCAAGGTCAATATCAAACGGCACGATGATTTCCTTGCTGTCGCTGCTATAGCGGCTCCTGAACTCGGATATGGCCAGTGTAAGCAATTCCTCGTCGCTTTCATCCAACCGTTTTTTAAGCTCAATGGTTTGTGTTTGGATAATGGTGCCGTTCATCACCTTCAGGAAGTTGACGAAGGCTAATTTCTCTTCAGACGCAATGCTGAACACATCCACATCCGTAATAGAAGAGTTAACTACGGTTGATTTGCTTTGGTAATTTTCAAGCAATTCAAACTTGCGTTTAAGCCGGTGGGCCAACTCAAAATTCATTTCCATAGCAGCTGCTTCCATCTCGTTTTTTAACCGACGAAGCACTGCGCCTATTTTGCCATTGAGGATATCCTTGATCTCTTCGATGCTGTTGTCGTAGTCAGCCTCGGTTTGATAGTTTTGGCAGGGGCCTTTGCAGTTGCCCAACTGGTATTCCAGGCAGACTTTAAACTTACCCTTGTCAATATTTTCGCGGGTGAGCTGCAGGTTGCAGGTGCGAAGGGGATAAGTTTCCTTGATAAGACCCAGAATGTTGTGCATCATGCTCACAGATGCATAAGGGCCAAGATATTTGGAGCCGTCCTTAACTATACGGCGGGTCCAGAAAATGCGTGGGTAATTCTCGTTCTTAATGATGATCCATGGGTAGGTTTTATCATCCTTAAGCATTACGTTATAGCGCGGCTGATGCTTCTTGATCATGCTGTTTTCCAGCAGCCAGGCATCAACCTCGGTGTCAACAATGGTAAAAGTTATAGCACGGATCTTGGATACCAATACCCGTGTTTTGGCATTGATGTGGATATCCTGGTTAAAATACGAACCAACGCGATTGCGCAGATCCTTGGCCTTGCCAATATATATCAGTTCCTGCTCACTATCCCAGTATTGATAAACCCCGGGTTTGTGAGGGATGTTCTTTAAAGCTGCCTTGTAGTCGAATTTCTCGCTCACTGAATTATTGGTTTTAAGATATCAGAAGTTTCCTCACTGAAAAAGAAACATTTCTTTTAAAACGTCATTGCGAGGAACGAAGCAATCCCAAACTTTACAGAGCGGCTCTGCTAATCGGGGATTGCTTCGTTCCTCGCAATGATGATGGGGGATTAACCCTGAACAAAAATAATTAAAATCCCAATTTCTTATCTACATCAGTAGTTCCCTGTTGTTGTTGATTGTAGGCTCCGCAATCCAGTATGATACTTACTCCGTTTGCAGGGGCATCAAAGTCAACGTTCTTTTTAATGCCTAATGCCTGGTTGGCGTATACCTTTTTCATGTACATGGCAAATATCGGCAGTGCGCTGTTGGCCCCTTCACCAAGGCGGGTGCTTTGAAAGGCGATGTCGCGGTCTTCGCAGCCTGTCCATAAGCCGGTGACCAATTGTGGGGTTATACCGATAAACCAGCCGTCTGAGTTATTTTGGGTTGTACCGGTTTTACCGCCGATAGGATTACGTAAACCATATTTGTAAGTTAACCTTGAGCCAGTGCCATCCTCAATAACGCCCTTGAGCATGTAAGTCATTACATAGGCCGTTTGCGGGTTCATGGCCTGCACTACGCGCGGCGTATGGGTATAAAGGACGTTGCCGTTTTTATCTTCAATACGTAAGATATAAGTAGGCTCTGTCCACAGGCCATGGTTGGCAAAAGCAGAATAAGCCGCCGTCATCTCAAAAACTGAGGCGTCAAACGTACCCAGACAGATTGATGGATAAGGGGGAACCGCGCTGGTGATGCCCATCTTCTTGATCAGCTCAACAACAGGTTCTGGTTTAACCTCGCCCATAACGTGGGCAGTAACCCAGTTTTGTGAATGCGCTAATGCCTGCCTCAAAGTAATAAAGCCCTGCAAAGTTTCAGACGGCGACGAGCGCGGGCACCACGGCGCACCATAACCACGGATGGTATCAGGCACGTTATTGATCTTCATACATGGCGAGTAACCGTTATCAATAGCTACCGCGTAAGTAAACGGTTTGGCTGTTGAACCTACCTGGCGTGTACCGTTCTTTACCTGGTCGTACTTAAAGTGCTCAAAGTTGGTGCCGCCAACCCAGGCCTTTACATAGCCTGTTGTTGGATCCATACTCATTAGCGCGTTGCGCAAAAGCATTTTACAATAAATGATGGAGTCCATTGGCCTCATCATCGTGTCGATATTACCGTGCCATGTAAACAGGTTAAGCATGGTTTTGGTATTGAAGTTTTCCTGAATTTCCTCGTCAGATTTTTCCTGCTGTTTCAGTTGCTTGTACCTGTCAGACTTTTGCATGCCCTGGTCGAGCAAGAATTTAAAGTTATGGATGCTTTTGTACAGGTTGCGGCCACGCCAGTGATCATTGAACTGTGCTTGCAGATCTTTCATGTACTCCCGTTGTGCGTCCTCAGCATACTGCTGCATGGTAGCATCAATAGTAGTATATATTTTTAGGCCATCGCGGTCAAGATCATAAGGGGTACCATCAGGAAGATTAATATTCTGTTCTTTAAAGATCTTTTGAACCTCTTTCTTCAATACGGAACGGAAGTATGGTGCGAGGCCGTCAAAGTGGTTATTCTGGTGAAAATCCAGACTGAGCGGTTTGCGTTTATATTCTTCGGCCTGACCTTCACTCAGAAAATTTTGCTCGGCCATGCGGTTCAGCACCAGGTTACGCCTTTTAATTGCATTATCCGGGTGGCGGATAGGAGAGTAAATACCCGGGCCGTTTACCATACCTATTAATAAAGCAGCCTGGTCTGGCGTAAGTTTATCTGGTGTGGTATTAAAATAAGTACGCGCCGCCGATTTGATGCCAAAAGTATTGTAAGCGCCAAAATCAACCGTATTCAGGTACATCGTCAGAATCTCGTTCTTGGTGTAATGGCGTTCAAGCTTAACCGCGGTAACCCATTCCTGCAATTTTTGGATGACCCGTTTAAACGGATTGGCAGATCGTTCAGAAAAAAGATTAAGCGCCAGCTGCTGTGTTATAGTACTGCCGCCCTGTTTTTGTCCGATAAGCAAATGAGCGAAAATGGTAAAACTACGACCAAAATCGATACCTGAGTGATCGTAGAAACGTTTATCCTCCGTAGCAACCAGAGCGTTAACCACATTTGGAGATAGCTCACGGTAAGTAACGTTCGATCTATTTTGAACATAGTAGGTACCCAAAACCTGCTTATCCGACGAGATGATCTCGGTAGCCAGTTTACTTTTAGGGTTTTCCAGATCACGGAAGGATGGCAGCTGGCCGAATACATCAAAAATAGTAAGGGTTATCATGATAACCACAAAGGCAAAAAGGGCTATCACAGTACGCCATATGTACCAGTTGTATCGTCTTATATCTGCGGGCTGGAGTTGATTTTTCGAGTTAAACCTTGTGTTAGTGGTTCTCATTTTTTAATAAAATTTCTGGTAGTAGTCAAAATAACTATCCAATATACTTTGGGTTGCTAATTTATCCAGATTTTCTTTGGTAATGATAAAAAAGCTGTATTTATCCCTTGGTACCTTCATAATATCAGGTAGCAGAGGGACAATTGTCCGTGCATAATCCTTCGCATCAGCAAGACTGTAAAAACGGCCAACATATATCAGCTGGTTATTATCACCAATGCTTTTTACGTGGTGGATAACTTCGCTGCGGGTATATCGCGTACGGTTAAACTGCCCTACACCAAAACGTGTTGAAGCCAGATTAGTTGTACCGCTGGCTACATTTATCACAAAGTAATAATTACTGCTGTCGCGTTTACTGAATATATAGTTTACGGCCGGCGCATTGCTGATCACTGCCGGACGCACCGCGGCCATTGTATCTATTTGTTTTGGTACCGGCTGCGCTGAAATATCCCGTGATGTATCCGGCATTTTATGCTGCGGTAAAGGAATTTGTATGGTGGCAAGCTGCTTTGGCTGTTGAGTTGCTGCCTGCTGAATTTGAGTTGCTGATTTTTTTGCCCCTGCTATTTCGTGCGTATCACGTTCGGACAGGCGTTGCTGCGGTGTTACGTTTTGGGCGGATGGGGTATATGGCGGCCGGTATTCTGTTTGTTTTTGGTAAGCCACCGGCGGGGTAAAAGGGATCTCGTTAGGATCATCATTAAACAATACCACCGGGCGGACTGCTATCTCGGCTTTGTTCGAGTCTATGTAGGCCAGGTGTTGGTTAACCAAGGGGGCGATGAGTTTATCCTGCGGATATTTTGCGGCGATCAATTGCAGGTCGGCTTGGAAAGGGGGCAGTTTTTCCATGTGCCCTGCAGCAATAGCCTTCAGGTAATAAAGCTGGGCAGCATACCGGTTGCTGGGATATTTATTAAGCAGATCGTTTGCTTTCTCGATCACCTGAGTGTATTGCCGTTGAGCATACAGATCGTACACCTGGTTATAAAAGCCATTAAATTCGGCATCTACATCGGCCAGCTTACGCGCATAATCCGGATCGAGAATAACTTTGGCAAATACACTTTCGGGATATTCCTTTAGCAGCCTGTTTTTATAATCATTTGATTTTGCCGCGTCGATATCGGCATAAAGCCTGTATAAGTTGTAATAAATAGAAGGCTTATCACTGCTCTGCGGGAAACGGACAAGTAAAGTTTCATAGGTAGCAATGGCTTCCTTTTTATCCTCGAGCACATCGCGATAAAAATTAGCCATTTCAAAATACGCATTATAGATCCTGAAGTTTGATTGCTGTAACAGGGCAGGTGTAAGGGGCAGGTTTTTAACAATATCCTGCCTGAAAGTACCTGCCGAAACATTAGTAGTATTATAGGCCGCACTGCCTACAGGTGCATCCGGGTCAGTAACTTGTGAACCAATGCCTGTTGTAGTAGTAGGTATACCCGTGTTTGAGCGCCTGCTGCGCCGCCAGTTATCTTCAAGCTTACGATTTCCCCATAAGCGCTTAAAGTCATTATATCCCTGGCTTACAGCGCTGCTGTTGTAGAAATAAAAAGTACTGCCGCTGTTTTTATTTGAAGAAGATGAGTTGTTGTTCCTGTCGAAGCTGTTTGACATAACGCCGTTATTGGCATTAGCCGCTCCGGCGCTTGCTGCCAATGCAGCCTGTTGCTGCTGGCGTGTTTTGCGGGCTACCATTTCATCTATACGGGCGTCGCGGGTTTTCTCATCCAAAGCGGCAAGCATTTGCAGGGTATCCTCGCGCGAAATCGTTTCGAGCAGGCGGGTGAGGATCTGCAGGTTATCGGCCTTTTTTCGGATGATCTGGTATCCCGGGTAATTTAACGACAGGTTATTGAGGGTGCTATCATAATAAAGCCGGGCGCTTACATAGTCGGCCTTGTTTTTAAAGTTGATATCGGCAATGCGCAGGTAGGAGAGGCCTTTTTGATTTTGATTTTTGGTGCTTACCCTTACCGATTTCTTATAGCTTTTCAGGGCGTTATCAATCTCTCCGGCTTTAAATTGTTGCTCACCAATCTGGTAATATACCTGGTCGAAAAAGTCAGTATTGTCGCTATTTTTGAGCAGTGCGCGCAGCAGGTCGATCTTATTTGCCTTAACACCATTTTGATTGTCGCGAATGCGGATCCGGTTAAGGTTGGCGTTAAAGGCCATTTCAAAGCTGGCATTGCTTTTAACTATGCGGGTATAGCTTTCATAGGCATCGCCCGGTTTAAGGTTAAGCTCCTGCAACTGGCCGAGTATAAAAGTCCAGCGGAGTTTAAGGTTGCTGATATAGCTGTATTTAATGGCCAGTTTAGCCATATCTTCGGCTTCGGCATAATTTTGGGTGATGATGTCGTATTGCAGCTTGGTAGCGTAAACATCGGCAGTAACATTCTTTTTAGGATTAATATCCTGCACAGCCGAATCAATTACCAGTTTGGCCAAAGGCAATTGGTTAAGGTACATGAGCCCGCGGGCTTTCCATACCAAAGCTTCCTGTTTAAGGTTGGCCTGTTTGCCAAATGAGCGGGTTACATAATTAAAGTATTCAACAGCATCAAAATAATTGGCTTCCAGGTAGCGGGATTTGCCCAGTACCAAATAGGCATCGCCTAAATAATGGCTTTGCTCTTTAATGCTGATGATTTTGTTGGCTTTTATAATGGCTTCTTCCAAATCTTTATCGGGTGTGCCGGTTTGCGAGGTAGTATCGGGATATACGTTTAATAATTCACTATAAGCATCGGCAAAGGAAGCTGCATAACTTTCCTGCTTAAGCCTTAAAATTTCATTGGCATTGAATAATATGTTATAGTGGGCAGTAAGGTTTTGCATGGTGCGGTTGAAGCCGCTTTGTTTTTCAAGCGAGCAACCGGCCGCTACCAGTATAAGTGCAGACAATAAAAAAATGCCGATGTTTGATTTATAGGATGGTGATAATCGCCTCAATGCAATACGGTAGTTTAAAAGCCTTGCTAAAATACTAAAGATTATGCAATAGGTTTAATAAATTTGCGCATGCCAAAAAATGAACAAAATAACGAGGAGGATGCAGGTAAGCAGGTTAGCGACTACGCTAAGTTTACCGGTATCGCATTCCAGATGATAGCGGTCATCGGTATTTGTGCTTTCGCGGGTTATAAAATTGACGAAAGTGCCGGTCATAAAGTAAAGTGGGTTACTGCCGCACTTTCACTTGCCGGGGTGTTTATTGCATTATTCCTTGTTATACGATCTGTAAAAAATTAAAAAATTGCTGCGAGTTATCTTTTCCTTTATCCTGTTTGTAATTATCACGGCAATCCCCCCGGTTTTGCTTAATTATACCGGCCATGCCAACTGGCTTGTCCCGCGCTTTTGGCTCATCTTTTTTTTTATATCGATGCTTACATTTATCACCTTTTTCCTGGTGAATTTTGTGGGTAAGATCAACTACTCGTTGTACACTCAAACCTTCCTTGCTGCTACCACAGTTAAGATTTTAGTGGCAATGTCTTTCGCACTTTTTTTTGTGATGAAGGTGAAGCCGAACAACGGGATTTTCCTGGCTAATTTTTTTTACGTTTATTTCTTAAACATAGCCTTTGAAATTTACGGTTTGTTGTGTACCTTGCGCAACCAAAAAATAAAGTAAAAAACTCTCTGCTAATGGATTTTAGGCCTGTTTTGAACTCAAAAAAAATCACCTTAGGTATCGTTTTAAGCGTTTTTTCGCTGTTTGTCACTGTAAAGGCGTTCGCTTTACAAGAAAAAAATCCCGCTGAGTCTGCCGCCGAAACAAAGGAAGAAGCCAAATTTGATCCGACTGAAACCATCATGGAGCACATTTCGGATTCACATTATTTCCACATGGGTGGAAAACTTGCGATGCCCCTTCCTGTAATACTTTACACGGACAAAGGTCTGGAAGTTTTCATGTCGTCGGTATTTGAAGAAGGCGAAAAAATTCATGAAGGTAAATACCATAAATATGCCCTTATTCATGATAAAATAAAGGCGGTAACCGGCGAGGATAAAACAGAAGATACTACCGCTAAAGTTTTCGATCTGTCGATCACTAAAAACGTGGCTTCGATGTTATTGTCAATGGTGATTTTGCTGTTTATTTTCCTGAGCATCGCGTCAACTTACAAAAAACGTGTAGGCAAAGCGCCGAAAGGCTTACAATCATTCTTTGAGCCTATTATTTTGTTTGTGCGTGATGAGATCGCGTTACCTAACATTGGTTACAAATACGCGCGCTTTATGCCGTTGTTATTAACCGTGTTCTTCTTTATCCTGATCAATAACCTCATCGGTTTGGTTCCATTCTTTCCGGGTGGTTCAAATCTTACCGGTAATATCGCGGTAACAATGGTGTTATCGGTAATTACCTTGTTGGTAGTTAATCTTAACGGTAACAAACACTACTGGGCGCATATTTTTGTACCAAGTTCAGTACCGGTTTGGTTGTGGCCGTTATGGTGGGTAGTTGAGTTGCTGGGTATCTTTTCGAAACCATTCGCGTTAATGATTCGTTTGTTCGCGAATATTACAGCAGGTCACATCATTGTGCTTAGCTTAATATCATTGATATTCGTATTTAAGTCTGTGGCTATCGCGCCGGTATCTGTAGCTTTCGTGGTGTTTATGGATGTGCTTGAGTTGCTGGTAGCATGCTTACAGGCCTTTATCTTTACCTTGCTTACCGCCCTGTTTATTGGTACTGCCATTGAGGAGCACCATCATTAATTAGTAAATAACTATAACATATATTAACATTTTAAATTTAAAATCATGATTGGAAGTATTGCTGCATTAGGTGCAGGTTTAGCGGTAATCGGTGCTGGTATCGGTATCGGTCAGGTTGGTGGTAAAGCCATGGAAGGTATATCACGTCAGCCAGAAGCTGCTTCAAAAATCCAAACTGCCATGATCATCGCTGCAGCTCTTATTGAAGGTGCTGCTCTGTTCGGTGTGGTAGTATCATTCCTGGGCTTAAAATAATCAGCCCTCAAATTAAGAACCGTCGCCGGAGCGGTTGGCCCCGGGGCGGTTCTTATTAAAATGTTTTATTAAAGTAGAAAAAGAGATCAATATAAAATGAATCCATTAGTTACCCCGGAATTAGGCTTAGTTGTTTGGACTACAGTAGCTTTCGCTTTTCTGTTTTTTATATTAGCTAAGTTTGCCTGGAAACCGATCATGGCCGCCATTGGCGAGCGTGAACGTTCAATTGAAGATGCTTTACTAAAAGCTGAAGCCGCTAAAGAAGAAATGAGCCGTTTAACCAATGAGAACGAATCATTGATTAAACAAGCCCGTGCCGAGCGTGACCTGATATTATCTGAAGCCCGTAAAGCCAAAGAGCAAATAGTATCTGATGCTAAAGAAATTGCACACAAAGAAGGCGCACGTATGATTGAACTTGCCCGTGTTGAAATTAACAACCAGAAAGCTATTGCTTTGGCCGATGTTAAAAATCAGGTTGCTACCTTATCATTAGAAATTGCTGAGAAGATCCTTCGCAAGCAGTTTGAAGATCAGCAGCAGCAAGACGAACTGGTAAGCCAGTTATTAAAAGAAGTGAAGTTATAAGATTTCGGATTTGGGATGTGGGATCTCGGATTTAGTCCGGGTATATTCGCTGATCAGTTTAAAAGCCGAAATTCAAAATAAAAATTCCGAAATCGAAAATTCGAAATCCGAAATAAAAAAGAAATGTCAGAAATAACGGTAGCAACCAGGTACGCCAAATCGATCATTGATCTTGCACAGGAACAAGGAATTGTTGCAGAGATCAAAGCCGATATGGACCTTTTCTTAAAAACCCTGAAGGGCAGCCCCGAACTGGTAGCAGTATTGGCTAATCCTATTATATCTCACTCGAAAAAGATCAAGATCCTTGACGAGATATTTTTAAACAAGGTTAGCAAAACTACTATCGCTTTCTTTAAGCTAATGGTAAGCAAAGGCCGCGGTGAGGTATTGTATTTTACTGCCGGCGAGTACATTAACCTGTACAATGTTAAAAACCACATTACTAAAGCTAAGGTAACATCGGCTACTGCACTTTCTGAAGCTAACAAGAAAACATTGATTGCCGAATTGCAACAATCAGTTGGCGGTACAGTTGTACTGGAAACCAAAGTTGACCCGGCTTTGATCGGCGGTTTTGTGTTAACTATAGGCGACAGGCAGGTTGATACAAGTATTGCCGCAAGCCTGAAGAAAATGAAAAAGGAATTTGCTGCAAAGGCATAATTAATAAGTATTAAAAGTAAAACTCTAAATAAATTTTAAACAATGGTAGAGGTAAGACCAGACGAAGTATCAGCAATTTTGCGTCAGCAGTTGGCCGGCTTCAAGTCAGAATCTGAATTAGAAGAAGTGGGTACTGTACTCCAGGTGGGTGACGGTATCGCACGCGTTTATGGATTAACTAAAGTACAGTCGGGCGAGTTGGTTGAATTTGGCACTGGATTGCAAGGCATCGTACTTAACCTTGAAGAAGATAACGTGGGTGTGGTATTGTTAGGTAAATCTGACGATATTAAAGAAGGTGATACCGTTAAACGTACCAACAGGATCGCATCGATTAACGTAGGCGAAGGCATGCTTGGCCGTGTTGTTGATACCTTGGGTGCACCTATCGATGGTAAAGGACCTATCACTGGTCAAACTTACGAGATGCCGCTTGAGCGTAAAGCTCCGGGCGTAATCTACCGTCAGCCGGTAACTGAGCCATTACAAACCGGTATCAAAGCTATCGATGCGATGATCCCTATCGGCCGTGGTCAGCGTGAGTTGGTTATCGGTGACCGTCAAACCGGTAAAACTGCGGTTTGTATCGATACCATCATCAACCAAAAAGAATTTTATGATGCAGGCAAGCCTGTTATCTGTATATATGTAGCCTGCGGACAAAAAGCATCAACTGTTGCTAACATCGTTCGTACGCTTGAAGAGAACGGCGCTATGCCTTACTCAATCATCGTTGCTGCAAACGCATCTGACTCTGCTACCATGCAGTTCTTTGCTCCGTTTGCCGGCGCTGCTATCGGCGAGTACTTCCGTGATACTGGTCGCCCTGCTTTGATCATCTATGATGACTTGTCAAAACAGGCGGTTGCTTACCGTGAAGTTTCGTTGTTATTACGTCGTCCACCGGGCCGTGAGGCTTATCCAGGTGACGTATTTTATCTGCACAGCCGTTTATTAGAGCGTGCCGCTAAGATCAACTCAAATGATTCTATCGCGCAGCAAATGAATGATCTTCCTGAGTCAATCAGGGGCATCGTTAAAGGTGGTGGTTCATTAACAGCTTTGCCTATCATCGAAACACAGGCTGGTGACGTATCTGCATACATCCCAACCAACGTAATTTCGATCACTGACGGTCAGATCTTCCTTGAATCTAACTTGTTTAACGCAGGTGTTCGCCCGGCTATCAACGTAGGTATTTCGGTATCACGTGTAGGTGGTAACGCGCAGATCAAATCAATGAAGAAAGTTGCCGGTACCTTGAAACTTGACCAGGCACAGTTCCGTGAGCTTGAGGCTTTCTCAAAATTCGGTTCTGACCTTGACGCTTCAACTAAAAACGTATTGGACAAAGGTATCCGTAACGTAGAGATCCTTAAACAAGGTCAATATTCACCGGTATCTGTTGAAAAACAAGTTGCTATCATTTACCTGGGCACTAAAAACTTAATGCGTAACGTACCTGTAAACAAGGTTAGGGAATTTGAAACCGAATTTACCGACCAGTTAGAGGCCCGTCATCCAGAAGTTTTAGCTGCCCTTAAAGCAGGTAAATTTGATGACCAGCTTACAGGCGTACTGGAAACAGTAGCTAAAGAACTTTCAGGAAGGTATTAATCTTTTTGATGTGCAGATATGCTGATGTGCAAGTGTGCAGATTAGCATATCTCTCAAATTGATTTTAATTAAATAATCGTGTGGTGGGCAATTTGCACATCTGCACATCTAAAATTTGCACATCGTAAAGAATGGCTAATTTAAAAGAAGTAAGAAACAGGATCAAGTCTGTATCATCAACCCAGCAGATCACCAAGGCTATGAAAATGGTTTCGGCTGCCAAGTTGAAACGTGCTACTAACGCTATTATTCAGCTGCGCCCTTATGCCAATAAGCTAAAGGACCTGCTGGCCAACTTATCTGCAAGTTTGGAGGATAATACTTCTCCTTATCTTCAGGAACGTGAGCCGGTACGTGTACTGGTAGTTGTGGTATCATCAAACCGTGGTTTGGCCGGTGCTTTTAACGCTAACGTTATTAAAACAGCTAACAACCTGATTGCCGAGAAATATTCAAAGCAGCTTGCTGCCGGTAATGTTTCAATAGTTGCTATCGGTAAAAAAAGCCAGGAGTTTTATCAAAGGCGTAAATACAACGTAATTGGTAACAATAACGACCTGTACCTTGACCTTAACTTTGAAAATACTTCAAAAATTACAGAAAGTATAATGAAGGGCTTTGTTAACGGTGATTATGACCGTGTAGAGCTTGTTTATAACCATTTCCGTAACGCGGCTGTACAATACCTTGTTGCCGAGCAATTATTGCCTGTGCCGAAACCTGAAAAGAAGGAAGAAGTAAAGACAGCTAATGTTGATTACATCCTTGAGCCATCACAACAGGAAATTGTTGAGCAATTGATCCCTAAAAATATCAAGATCCAACTGTACCGTGCTGTATTGGATTCAAATGCATCTGAACATGGCGCCCGTATGACAGCGATGGACAAAGCAACTGAAAATGCCGGTGAGCTTTTGAAATCATTGAAGCTTTCATACAACCAGGCTCGTCAGGCAGCCATCACTACCGAGCTTACCGAGATCGTGAGTGGTGCAGCAGCCCTTTCAGGCGGCAACTAAGTTTAAAATACTTTTATATAAGAAAAGGCTTTCCGGGAGGAGAGCCTTTTTTGTTGTCTGAACCGTGATTTTTGGGATTAAGGGATTCCTGGATTTGCTTTTCGATTTTTATATTGGTCGGATACTGGTCGAAGTTTAGCGATAGCGTAAATTCGTCGTAAAATGAAGCAAGCATTCTGCTTGCGAAACCAATTACCTAAATCTATATTCGTATCAATGGGCCGCAAATACATTTTCCACGAATACCAGTGAACGAGTCAGAATCGACTTAAATAATGAACGAGATCAAATTAAAAAAGGTAATATTAAATTTAAGTATTTTGGTATATGCAATATCGCTGACGCAAGAATGCTATTGCACTACAGCTTCTTGTGGCAATTCGGCCATGGCATTGATCGTGGGGCCATTGGGACTTTGTTTTGGAGGTGCGGGTTTTAGCTGGCTGGCAAATCCTCTCTTATTCATTTCGTGGTTTTCTTTCAGGAAGAGACCGTTGAATACGGTTATTACCAGTGTGATATCCGTAGTTTTAATGCTTTCATTTTTATTCTTTAAACAGATAATCTCAGATGAGGCCGGGAATTACTCCAAAATAATTAGTTATAAATTGGGATACTGGCTATGGTTGCTAAGTGGGGGAATAATGCTTGTTGGTAGTATATTGATCTTTTATAGGTCGAAGGTTAACAACAATATATGAAAATTATATTAACAAACTGGATTAACCTTTTGGGTGTTTTTGGAAGTGTATTCCTGTTTGCGGTTGTCTTGACTTTAACTCAAGCTAATTTATCTTATAATATTTTTATTGCAATAATTGTTGCCTTGTTTTCTGTTATTGCTTATGGAATGATGTTTTGGGCTTTATTTATAGTTTCATTAGTTCTGTTAGATCTAATACTAATAGTCCCTAAGAGGAAAAATCTTAAAATTAGGCTGGTGATAGAATGGCTGATCATTAGCAGCCCATTTATTTATTGGACAATTAAATACCATGAGTGGATATTTGCAGTAGGTATAGTATCCTTTTTTATAACGCAACTGTTAAGAGAAAAACATATCCTGAAGAAGGGACTTGAATAATATATTGAAGCCCGGGTGAGCGCAACTTTCTCCAGTAAAATAGCCATTTGTAACAATCTGCCAACGATTTAATCTCATAGGTAGTTATAACCCGTTCCCGGCCAAGTGATTAAGAAATATTCAGTTTTAATAGGAATAGTAATTTCCTCAATTTTAATGATGATCGCAATTTCGGTTTACCCGGGCGGATCAATGTATAACGAATATTCTGTTGGTTTTGACTGGCAAAGAAATTTCATCAGCAATCTGTTTGCAACAAGGGCCTTAAACGGTGCCGAAAATGCCTCGAAAATCTGGGCATATGCAGGGATGTTGTTATTCCCATTGAGTTATGCAATGTTTTTCGTTAACATGTCGAAGAAATTACCCGATAAAAATGCCGCTTACATTATAAAATATGCGGGGATAGCCAATATCCTGTTTACGTTTTTGACCGTAACGCCCTGGCACGATTTGATGTTAATCATATCTACCAGTTTGTTTTGGACATGTTTATTTATCATCACAGTTTTTATCCTAAAGACAAAGCTTCATCTATTCAAAGCCCTTTGTATAGTTAGCCTTTTGATTTTTTATTACAGTGTATACTTATGGGGCATCAGTGACTGGAACTTACTACCCATAACTCAAAAGATAAACTTCGCTACGTCGACATTACTAATTTTAGGCCTGGAGTATTTCACTAAGAAAGAGGATTTTGCTCATATCAAATCAAAGGAGCAAAAGGCATTGGTAGGTAATAGCTAAGTCTTGTTACTCAAACTTCGACCGATATCAAAACAAAATCCAAAAATCAGCCTAATCCAAAAAATCCCGGTTCAGACCAATCATCGAAATCAACCTAATCATAACAAAAATCAACGGTCAGGGTTACCTCCTGCCACTCTTCGGTATCAATGTATACCAAAGAAAATTAAACAGTTATGAAAACAAGATTATTCCTGGCGTTGCTGGCGGGCGTGTTGCTGCTGGACGCATGTAAAGGCTCAAATTATGAAGCCATCCGAGATGAAAAGGCTGTATCAAAGACCGACGCCGCGTTAGGCAATGCGGACAGTACCTCGGTAGTAACAGCATCTACCAAGCTTGTAAAAACCGCTGACATGCGCTTTAAAGTAAAAAGTGTTCAGCAAACCGGTGATGCCATTGCCGCACTCACCGCTAAGATCAACGGCATGGTCATGCACCACCAGATGCAGGCCAATATCGAAAGGAGCGAGGATATCCGCATCAGCAATGATTCGGTGAAGCGGGTTTCGGCTTTCAGTACCACTGCCGATATGACCGTACGTGTCCCTTCAGACAAGCTGGAGGATTACATGACCGAAGTAGCGCACATGGGTATGTACGTCACCATGCGTAAAATGGACATTGAAGACCGCACGCTGGACTATCTCTCCGAGAAACTGAAACTTAAAAACCGCCAGGAGCTGGTAGCTCAGCAAAAACAGGGCAAGGTGATCATCAAAAATCCGGTTAACGTAATGCTGTTGAAAGATGATATGGTTGACCAGCAAATTGGTAACATGCGTACTGATGCCGAAGTTAAATATAGTACCATAAGCCTGAGCTTTTATCAAAGTAACACCATTGTACAGGAAACAATAGCCAATGATGACCCTTCGGCTTATCAATTGCCTTTCTTTAAGCAGTTGGCCATAGCCATGAACAACGGCTGGGCATTGTTTATTGAGGTAATGTTAGGTTTAGCCAACATCTGGGTATTTATAGTGCTGTCTGTAGTTTTATGGCTACTATACCGTTATTACAAGCGTAAACACCCGGCATGGTTTGCCAGCGGCATAAAATCATAAAAACTTTGTCGCTTTTTCGGTAAACATTTCTATTTTTGCGCAAACATTAAAAATCGGTACCATGGAATCAATGGAAAATGCTAACGCAGAAGGTCATTACAAATTATTAACTGTAGCTATTGTTATCGGTATAGTAGGCGTGTTCCTGCGTTTTGCCGGCGATGCCAACACTGGCTTTATGTTTACCTCTATATCAAATATTATTTTGATCATTGGTATCCTGATCGCTTTAAAATGCGTTTTCACAATCATAAAGTAACAAACCTGTAACAGGGAAATAATATAAAAAAAAGCGCTTCCTAAATGAAAGCGCTTTTTTTGTGCTTTTTACTTAGGGTGATATCCTGATTCGTTCAGTAGTTTTTGGGCATCCTTATCGGCCATCAATTGAGGCAGCGTAACATCAGGGTGCTTATCCATATACTTCCTTACTATTTGCCAGCCTGTCCACACAGCAAGCTTTGGTGCCGATTCATTCTTTTCGCCGAGGCCGGGAGTAAAAGGAGCCTCGGTAAGGTACTTCTGAATTTTCTGGTAATCGGTTTCGTACAGCAGGTTTTGTTCTAAAAAGTACCCCCATATCTTACCTTCAAATTCATTGCACCATTTTAATTGTTCGGTAGTATAGCGGATCTTGGTGCTATCGGCCATATCTGGCAGCACCCTGTCCATAAAGTACATGATCTTGCCGTTATAGAGCATTTTATTAAGCAAGGCCTTATCGTTATCATCTTCAGGGAACATATCCTCGCGTGCCATACCTTCAACTACCCGTGGCGTAATATTATCCGGGGTAAACCATTTTGACAGGTAGTGCGGAAAGGCATTGGTAAGTGAAG
>NZ_DASVOB010000292.1:0-14359 GCF_036383575.1 Mucilaginibacter sp. | reverse complement strand
CCATTCTTCAGGCGCATAGTTCAGGAGTTTAAACTCTATCGGGTAATCCCTCGGGCTCAGCTGATGAATATAGCTGTTGATACCATCAGTATAAGCCAGGATCATATCCTTAATTACAGGATCGGCCATCATGGCTTTTATGGTTTTTTCAGCTCCGTAAACCATGCCCATGCGGCGGTGATAACGGTCAATGTCCAGCACTTTAGGCCCGATAACTTCGGCCAGCCTGCCTGCCGCTTGCCGGGTTTGGATATCCATTTGCCAAAGACGGTCGGTAGCGGTCATGTACCCTTGGGCAAAGTACAGGTCGTGCTTATTTTGGGCAAAAATGTGCGGGATGTGGTTTTCATCAAACTTGATGGTAACCTTGCCTTGCAGGCCTTTAAGTTTAAGGTTAAGAGCTGGTAAAATGTGCTTGCTTTCGGCATTTTGCCAAAAACCATCTGCCGGGCTCAGGAATTTGCCCAATGGAGGTACAACGCCAATTTTAGTTTGCAGTGCACCGATGAGCAGTAAAGTGAAAAATATGGATATGAGCGCTTTTGTAAACTTCATTGATTGGGTAATGATATGCCCCTAAAGTTAACCATTTAGGCTGCATATTCAAGCGTTGGTTTACGCTTGTGGTAATGTTTTTTAGGTTTTGGGGTTTGAAGTGAATCTGTTTTGGGTTGTTTCTTTTCCCTCCGGAAATCCCATGGTGGGGTAGGGTTGGCTTCCTGCCATAAACCAAGCTTGTTTTCACGTGCCTGTTGTTCCAATGCAGCCAGTTCGGCGTTTTTGGAGTAGGCCTTGTATTGCCAGGCATAGCCGTTTTTTACCAGTGCGTAATTTACGTTTGTACCATCGGTAAGTACTACCTGCGCAACTGTACGCCCATAACGGTCATGCACGTTCCCGATTAATTTTACCTCTTTACCAAAGCAAAGGTCGGAAGTGAATTTTTTAGCCGCCTGCCCAAAGGCCTGTGATTTTTCGGGGCAGTCAATTTCGGCAAGCCTAACGGTAACCTGCTGGTTATCGCTGCTAAGCAAGCCTAAAGTATCACCATCTTTTACCTTTACAACTTTATAAACATCGGCATCAGGTTGTTTGGTGTTGTTAGGATTACAACCCCATAAAACCAAAAGAATAAACAAGAGGGCGGAGTATCTTTTTAGCATGTGGTAAAAATGCAGATTTTTTTAAAGCTGATTAAGTATTATTAACAAACGTCATTGCGAGTAACGAAACAATCCCTCGATATACAGGGCGGCCTTGTAAGTCTTTCTGTATAGTTCGCGATTGCTTCGTTCCTCGCAATGACGAGTGGCGATATTATTTCCCATGCAAACTCAACGCGTTCCCATCGGGATCTTTAATGGCGGCAAACCTGCCCCATGGCGTTTTTTCGGCATCGCCTACTTCAAGGCCTTTGGTTTTTAGTTCTTCAATTTCTTTATCAAGCTCGTCAGTTTTAATTACAAGGCCTCGTACACTGCCCGCCGGCATTTCCGGAAACCAATTTACAAGAGTGATAGAAACCGGCGAGCCGGGAAATGCCATCTGGATCCAGGTTTGTTTTTCAAAGTTGGCCTCAACCATAATTTCAAATCCTAATTTAAGGTAAAAGGCTTTAGCTGCTTGCTGATCGGTTACCGGGATAGAGATAATTTCAATTGCTTTCATTTATTTGGTGGTTTATAATGGTTGGCTTAACCTGGTTGAATGTCGAATTTATCTTTGAAATATCACAACAATAAAAATATTTTTTCATCGCTGTTGCATCGTTTTTCGTAATTGAACACGATCTTTAAAACATAATAAGCCTGTTTTTTATTTAAGAAAAAATGCCCGCCATCGACCCGAATTTTTACTCCGATCTGAAAGTGAATACCATACCACTTGGTGAGCTTTTTATTAAAGAGGAGTTGTTTAACAATGTACCTGCCGACTGGCATATCATCATTACCGATATTAAAGGAAGTACCCTTGCCGTAAGCAGCGGCCAGCACGAAAATGTAAATTTCGTTGCTACAGGCAGCATTGTATCCGTACTCAATATAGCGTTTAAGCATAATATAACGGTGCCGTTCTTTTTTGGAGGTGATGGTGCAACGTTTATTGTACCCGCACCTATTGTTGATACGGTAATGAAGGCCCTGGTTTTATATAAGGACAATACCCGTAAAAACTTCGATCTTGAATTGCGCGCCGGTATTGTGCCTGTTAAACAAGTTTATGACGAGGGGTATAAACTATGTATCAGTAAATATTGCACAACCGGCAATTTTACAATCCCGGTTGTTTTGGGCAATGGCCTGAGCTATGCCGAAAAAGTAATAAAAGGCAATGAGGGGGAGTCATTCGATTACATGGCACAAGAGGATGAGCTTGACCTGACCGGGATGCAGTGCCGCTGGGACAAGATTCCCCCACCCGAAAATAGCGAAGAAGTGGTATCCCTGCTGGTTGTTGCCCGGGAGGAAAATAAACAGGCCGAAGTTTTCAAAAAAGTGATCTGTTATATCGATGAAATTTATGGCGATCCGGAAAAGCGGCAACCGATTTCCGTCCCTAAGCTGAAACTTAAGTCAACTTTTGATCGGTTGGGCCGTGAAATGAAGGTAAAGCTGGGTAATGTAAAAGTGATGGAATTGCTTAAAGACTGGATGGTGATGCTTTATAGTTATATCTGGTTCAGTACCAAAAAAGGGAAGCATTATTTGAACAGGCTGGTTGAAATGTCGGACACGCTGGTTATTGATGGCAAGATCAATACAGTAATATCAGGTACATCAGCCCAACGAAAAAAGCTGCAGGAAGTATTAACCAAACTGGAAAGCGATGGTGAACTGTATTTTGGCTTTCATGTAAGTCGCGAATCGGTAATGTCATGCTATGTTCGCGACCTGGAAGATGGCCATATCCATTTTGTTGATGGATCAGAAGGCGGATATACCAAGGCAGCAGGATTTATTAAAAAGAAGCTGGCGGGCATGTGAAAGAATGTCTTGATAGTGCGCTGTTCGATGTCTCTGACATCGAACCAATATGCCTGTAGTTTGTAACTACAGGTTCATGCAGTGTTGTAAAGGTGATACTGTAGTCCAAAGACTACATACATAGACGTACGAAGTCAGAGACTTCGTACAGCGAAAAAAAACCTTTAAATCTCATAAAGCCAATAAATTCCGGTTCTGAAATTTTTTAGCATTAACTTTGCTATTTATTAACGTAATTTTAATAATTACTATCATGGGCAAATTTACTATACCTGATAAAGTGCTGTACGTATGTGTAGGCAGCAAATGCGGAAAACGCGGCGGTAAGGATATGTATAAGATAGCCAAAGCCTATATTAAACACAATAACGGCCCCGAAGAAATAGAGGTGATTGAAACCGAATGTACCGATCGATGCAAGTACGCTCCGGTATGCAGCATTCAGCCGGGAAATACCTGGTTAAAGGAGTATCATGCTAAGGACGTTTTGAAGTTGATGGATTTGATCAAGTAACCTCACCCAAATCCTCTCCAAAGGAGAGGGCTTTTACAAGTAAATGCATAAAAAAAGTCCCTTTGCCACAAGCAAAAGGACTTTTTTTATTAGAACCCTCTCCTTTGGAGAGAGTAGGGCTTACGCCTCACTATCATATTTTATCTGACCAACATGTTTGTCGATCTGCCACCTGCCGGTACCTTCTTCGCCGATAACTTCGAATAGTTCCAGGGCGCGACGTGCTTTGTATTCTTCTTCACGTTGTTCTTTCAGGAACCAGTTCAGAAACTCCATAGTAATAAAGTCCTGCTCTTTCATGCAGCGTGCATAAATATTTTTGATAGAGTTGGTTACGCTGATCTCCTGGTCAAGGGCTTCTTCAAACACTTCGCGGAATGAGTTATATTCCTGTTTGATACCGGTTACTTCAGGTGATACAGCATTGCCGCCCATATCAAGAATATATTTATAAAATTTTAACTGGTGGTGGCGTTCTTCTTCTGCTTGTTTGAAAAAATATTCAGATGAAAAATCATAACCATTGCGGTTACACCATGAAGCCATGGCTAAATATATTGATGAAGAGAGTGCTTCTTTCTTAACTTGCTGGTTTAAAAGCAATTCGATATCTGCTGATATCAGGCTTTTTATGCGGAGTAGGTCTTTCATGATCTTGATAAATTAAACGTTATATGCCTTATTGCATGAAATTATAATGCAATAATAATGCTGTTAAAGCATATTAGTTTAATTTAAAATCAATATGAAATTAATCTAAATTATATTGAGAATTGGTCTAAATTACAGAGAGTTACTGAACAGACGGTCGTGGATAATATGGTTGAGTTCCAGCATCACAAAAGTACCTTCCAAAAGCTCTTTTAGATTGATGATCTGAGCCAGTGAAAGCACGTAACAATGATCGCAGGCGCAGATAAAAATGATCTCCACATCCGGATCGGTAGTAGTATTAAGGAGTTTTTCCTCAATGTCAATAGCGTAAACTGCTTTGCGCAGTTTCAGGAAATTACGATGGTCAAACCTTGCAACTTTACCTGCGAAATCAACATACCAACAACGCTCCGCATCGCACTGGTAAACTGCACCTGTTCTGGTGCTGAAAACGTCGGTCCATAAAGTTAGTTCGGTGGTCGCAATCATATAACGGATACAAATATTGGTATTATTTGTAATCAATCCAAATAAACATAGAAATAATTTTTAACAGATTTTGGGTAGTGATAGCTTTAGTGTATTCAACTGACATTGGCCCGCTCAATTGCCGCGGGTGGCTGTTACTTTTGTCTTGACACAAAAGTAACCAAAAAGTCAAGTCGGCAGGGAGGCTTCTTTGTCGCACTGGCCAGCCCACTCATCCTGCGCCGGCCTTTGCCCTGCAAAGCGGGCAGAACCACGGGCTGCAATTATTTTGCCCCGCTTCGCGCACTCATTACCCTCGCTTCTGCAAAAACTTGCTATGCCCCTCCAATTGCACAGGCCACCATTGTTCTGCCCGCTTTCGCCCGAAGCTTACCTGCCGACGGGAAAGGAAAGAAGCAAGACAGTTAGAGTCAAGAAACAAGACAATAAAGTTTAATAAAGGACAAAATCTGTTATAACCTCCAAAACAAAAGCGCGTCGGCCCGACAAAAAAGCGGGCCTGGGAGTATGGCCTGCGGGGGGAAGCATTTTTTTGTCTTGATGTTTGGTTACTTTGTATCTAAGGTAAAGTAACTGGCCCCGCCCGGCCAAGAGGGCGACGATGTAAGTTATATAGCACAAAGTTTGTTACCTGCCAGTTGGAACACTATCGCGATTAACTTATCTGTAACTTTTTCATACAAGCAATTAATTTTATTATAAATTTGAAACGCGGTTACAGGCTTGTCCTTAATCAACCAATTATCCTTTTATCATTTTTTATATGAGAAAAATCTTACTATCCGTCATGTGCTGTATGCTGCTTGCATTTGGCGCAAAGGCGCAAATTCCTGCACTTGAGCGTGTTGAGCCCATGTCATGGTGGGTGGGCATGAGCAATCCCAACCTGCAGCTGGTGGTGCATGGTAATAACATTGCCGCCCGTAATGTAGTGCTTACTTATCCCGGAGTAAAGCTAAAAGCAGTGCATAAAGTTGAAAATCCTAATTATTTATTCATTGACCTGCAGATTTTTTCATCGGCTATTCCGGGAACGTTCCCGATAAAGTTTAAGAAGAACGGTGAAAAGGACCTTACTTATAGTTATACGCTCAATAAACGCGACAGGTCAGCAGGCAGGGCGCAAGGGGTTACCAATAAAGACCTGATCTATCTCATTATGCCCGACCGCTTTAGCAACGGCGATGCTGCCAATGATTCGTTTGATAACCTGCGCGAACGAGGTATCCACCGCGATTCGATGTTCAGTCGTCACGGAGGAGATATCCAGGGGATCATGAACCACCTCGATTACCTCAAAAATTTAGGTGTTACCGCTATCTGGCTCACACCCGAAATCGAGAACGATGAGCCGCATGCTTCATACCATGGTTACGCTGTTACCGATTATTATAAGATAGATCCACGCTACGGCACTAACGACCTGTATAAAAAGTTTGTAGAAAAATGCCATAGCCTGGGATTAAAGGTGATCAAAGACCTTGTGCACAACCACGCTGGTACCGAAGGCTACCTGATACAGGACATGCCGATGAAAAGCTGGGTACACCAGTGGCCAACTTATACTAAATCAAACTTTAGGGATGCAGCTGTAATGGACCCGCATGCATCGCCAATGGACCGTAAATTGATGCAGGATGGATGGTTTGATCATCGCATGGCCGATCTGAACCAGAGCAATGTTTATGTACAAAACTATCTTACCCAAAACCACATCTGGTGGGTGGAGTACGCCGGTATTGACGGTTTCAGGCTGGATACCTATCCTTATAATGAGCCTGTTTATATGGCCAAATGGGCAAAAGATGTTAAAGCTGAGTTTCCGAAGCTTTCCATATTTGGCGAAACACTGGTATGGTCGGCTGCTAACCAGGCATTTTTTACACAGGGAAATACAGTTAACCGGGGCTTTGATACCCAACTGCCTGGCATAACTGATGGTGTTTTAAAAGATGCAATTTATGAAGCTATCAATGGTAACGACGGCTGGACAGATGGTGTTGGTCGCTTATACTCCGTAGTAGCTCAGGACTTTTTATACCAGGATGCTACCCGCAATACTATATTTATGGATAACCATGATATGAGCCGCCTGCTCTCCATGGTAGGTGAAGATGTTACGAAATACAAATCGGCCATGGCTATGCTGCTTACTATGCGTGGCGTGCCGCAGATGTATTATGGCGATGAGATCCTGATGAAAAACTACTCCAATCCCGATGGTTTGGTGCGTGAGGATTTTCCGGGCGGCTGGGCCGGCGACAAGCAAAATAAATTTACCGCCGATGGTCGCGATAAAAAGGAGAATGACGCTTTTAACTATGTAAGCAAGCTGGCTAACTACCGTAAAGTTACTACTGCGCTGCAAACCGGTAAACTGATGCAGTTTGTACCCGAAAAAGGCATTTATGTTTATTTCAGGTATGATGCTCAAAAAACGGTAATGATCATATTCAATAGCAGCGATAAGGAGCAGGAAACTGCAACTGCAAGGTATTTTGAACGCATTGGTGATGCCAAAAAAGCAAAGAATGTGCTAACCGACGAAGTGGTTGGTCTTGATAAATTAACTATACCGGCCAAGACAACTTTAGTGTTGGAATTAATCCCCGGCGTTACCCATTAAAATAATATCTTAGGGGACTAATTCCCTGTGTTTTACCCAAGAAAATGAATACAATAAAAGCATGCATTTTTGACCTCGACGGTGTGATTGTTGATACCGCCGTTTATCATTATAAAGCCTGGAAAAGGCTGGCCAACTCGCTTGGTTTTGATTTTACCGAGCATCAGAACGAACAATTGAAGGGCGTAAGCCGTGTGCGTTCGTTGCAATTAATATTAGGTTGGGGCGGGGTTACCAAAACCGAAGCCGAGCAGGAACAACTGGCTACCCAAAAAAATATCTGGTATATGGAAATGGTAAACCAGATGAAACCTGAAGAGATCCTGCCTGGTGCTAAGGAGTTTTTGAAAACCTGTCGTGCGGTAGGCCTAAAAACGGCGCTCGGTTCGGCCAGTAAAAATTCCATGACCATATTGGAAAAAATCGGCATCACCGATATGTTTGATGCGGTAATTGACGGCAACAAAGTAAGCAAAGCCAAACCTGATCCGGAAGTGTTTTTGGCAGGTGCGCAGGCCTTGGGCGTATTGCCCGAAGAGTGCGTGGTATTTGAGGATGCCATTGCCGGGGTTGAAGCCGCCGTTGCCGGAGATATGAAGGTAGTAGGCATTGGCTCGCCCGATGTACTTACGGGAGCTAACCTGGTTATTAAAGGGTTGGATGAAATGACCCTGGATAAATTGTATAAGTTGTAGCCCCACCCAACCCTCCCCTAAAGGGAGAGGGCTTAAAAAAGGGCGTAAATAATTAAAGTATTAACTATTAAATTCAAGTCTCACCCTTTAGGGGGAGATTTAGAGGGGGCAAATGAAAAACTACATAAAAGCTGATGAGTGGAAGATAATTGAAGAAGGCTTCGACGCTCATTATAATAAGATCTCTGAAAGTATATTCAGTTTGGGTAATGGCCGTATGGGCCAGCGTGCCAATTTTGAGGAAGCTTACAGTGGGGATACCCTGTTAGGTAATTACGTTGCGGGGGTTTATTATCCCGATAAAACCCGTGTAGGCTGGTGGAAAAACGGTTATCCCGAATATTTTGCCAAAGTGCTCAACGCTGCCAACTGGGTGGGTATTGATGTGGTGTTAGATGGCGAACAGCTTGATCTTGCCAAATGTGAAGTGCTTAGCTTTCGCCGCGAGTTGAACATGAAGGAAGGTTACCTGAAGCGCGATTTTCATGCTAAAACGGCATCAGGCAAAGAAGTTAAGGTAGAGGCTATCCGCTTTTGCAGCATGGCCGATGATGAAACAGGTGCTATCAAATACACGCTTACGCCGCTAAACTTCAGCGGAGCCATCACCTTAACTCCGTCAATTGATGGCGATGTGGTGAACAAAGATTCCAACTATGATGAAAAGTTTTGGGACGAGGTAAGCAAAGCTAATCAGCCAGATGGCGGCTACATCGTAATGCGTACCAAAAAAACAGGATTTGAGGTGGCTACAGGAATGAAGTTCAGCATCCTGCAAAATGGTGAAATTATTGAACTCGCTACGGAAGCTATCGAAAAAGAAAAATATGTAGCTGCTAAAATTAATCTGCAGGCTAAGCAGGGTGAAAGCATTACGGTAATCAAATACGCGGCTAATCTTTCATCGCAAAACTATCAACCCGAAGAACTGGTTGATCAATTAAACGCCACTTTAAATCGCATTAGCATCAAAGGTTTTGACGCCATGCTTGCCGAACAAGCTGCTGCCTGGGCCGAAAAATGGAAACATAACGATATCATTATTGATGGTGATGTATCGGCGCAACAGGCCATTCGCTTTAATATTTACCAGCTTAACCAAACTTATACAGGAGAGGATGACCGCTTAAACATCGGCCCTAAAGGCTTTACCGGCGAAAAATACGGAGGCTCTACCTATTGGGATACCGAAGCTTATTGTGTGCCTTTTTACCTGTCGACAGCGCCGCAAAAAGTTACGCGTAATTTGCTGCTGTACCGCTACAAGCAATTGGGTAAAGCCATTGAAAACGCGCAATTGCTTGGCTTTAAAAATGGTGCAGCTTTATATCCTATGGTTACCATGGATGGTACCGAATGCCATAACGAGTGGGAGATCACCTTTGAGGAGATCCATCGGAATGGAGCTATCGCATTTGCTATTTACAACTACGTACGTTATACCGGCGATGAAGCCTATTTAGGCGATTATGGTTTGGAAGTATTGCTGGGTATTGCCAGGTTTTGGTCGCAAAGGGTTACCTGGTCTGAGGATAAGGAGCAGTACGTAATGCTCGGTGTAACCGGGCCAAACGAGTATGAGAACAACGTAAACAACAACTGGTATACCAGTACTTTGGCTACCTGGTGTATGCAATATGCTATAGATGTTGCCGCTAAAGTAAAAGCTGAAGAACCGGAAAAATACGCTGCCTTGGTAAGCAAGATCAGTTTGGATGAGGCATTGGAGTTCAGCAGATTTAGTCATATTGTAGATAAGATGTATTATCCTTATGATGAAAAGCGTCAGATCTTTTTACAGCAGGATGGGTATTTGGATAAAGAACAGATCCTGGTGAAAGACTTGCCGGCTGCTGAACGCCCTATCAACCAAAAATGGAGCTGGGACAGGATCCTGCGTTCCTGCTATATTAAACAGGCCGACGTGCTACAGGGTATCTACTTTTTTGAAGATCAATATGATATAGATACCATTCGCCGCAATTTTGATTTTTACGAGCCGCGTACGGTGCATGAATCATCATTGTCACCCTGTGTGCACGCTATTTTGGCTGCTAAACTGGGCGATGAGGCCCGCGCTTACGAGTTCTACCTGCGTACTGCCCGTTTAGATCTGGATGATTATAACAATGATACCGAGGATGGCTGCCATATCACTTCAATGGCGGGTACATGGATGGCTGTTGTGGAAGGTTTCGGCGGTATGCGCGTGAGGGATGGTAAACTGGTATTCCAGCCATTCATTCCCGAAAAATGGTCGTCGTTTTCATTCCATATTGGTTTCCGTGGCGCGCTGCTGAACATTAAAGTAAGCAAGGAAGGTGTGCAGATCAAAAATACATCAGATGTGGAAACTACTGTGCTGGTTTACGGTAAGGAGCAACTGGTGAAAGCCAATGATGAGTTATTAGTTGAAGCATAATAGAAAAATATGAAGTGGGTTATTGGGATTATAATAGGTGTAGGTTTTTTGACTGGAGGTGTATTTCTGTTGCCTGCACTTTTGATGTCGCATGAGCCATCTTTGTTCTCATTTATTTTTTCACTGTTATTTAATGCTGCATTTTTTTACGGTATCGGCTATTTCTCTATCCATCTCACAGAAAAAAAGCAACTATATAATTTAACAGTGGCAATTATGGTGCCCTGGGTTGCAGGTTTTTTTGCATGGATAGCATTACTTATACTGGGGATTCAACTTTTTCCTTATCCGGCTTTAGATATTCTGATGGCTTTTATTTTTTCGGCAGTCGGCGGTATTGTGGCACATCGGGTTAATATAAAAAAGGCCGTTTTATGAAGTTAAATTCAATCTTTATTTTAAGCGCTGTGTTATTGTTCAACACAGGTTACGCACAAAAACATCATACAAAAAAACGAATGGAACAAAATACTGATCATAAGCTCATTATATACCAATTACTGCCACGCTTGTTTGGCAACACCCAAACGCTTAATAAAACCAACGGATCCATTGAAGAAAATGGCGTTGGCAAGCTTAACGATATCAACGATAAAGCCCTGCAGCAAATCAAAAAGATGGGCTTTACCTACGTTTGGTATACCGGTGTAATTGAGCACGCCACCATGACCGATTATTCGCAATTCGGCATCAAAGCCGATGATCCGGATATTGTAAAGGGCAGAGCGGGTTCCCCTTACGCTATTAAGGATTATTACGATATCGATCCCGATCTGGCAGTTGATGTTAAAAACCGTATCGGTGAGTATGAAGCGCTTATTAAGCGTACCCATAACAACGGTTTAAAAGTATTGATGGACCTGGTACCAAACCATGTTGCGCGTACTTATGGATCTGATGTTAAACCTGCCGGTGTGCGTGATTTTGGTGAGGATGATGATAAGGGTAAAGCTTTCAGCGCTGCCAATGACTTTTACTATATGCCCGGTCAGCCCTTTGTGGTACCGGCGGGTTACAACCCAGGAGGGGATGAGTTTAAAAGCCCGCTGAAGGATGGGAAATTTGATGAAAATCCTGCCAGGGCAACAGGTAACGATGTGTTCAGCGCTGCCCCATCAATTAATGATTGGTTCGAGACCATGAAGCTGAACTACGGAGTTGATTATATGGATCACCGTCGCGGTCATTTCGACCCTATCCCGCCCCTGTGGAACAAGGTTTATGATATCCTTCATTACTGGAGCGAAAAAGGCGTTGATGGTTTTCGTTGCGATATGGTGGAGATGGTTCCAATTGAGTTTTGGGGATGGGTGATTCCTAAACTGAAAGCGGAGCATCCCGGTTTGGTATTCATTGGCGAGGCTTATGACAAAGGGAAATACGCCGATTACATTTATAAAGGAAAGTTCGATTACCTGTACGATAAAGTAGGCCTGTACGATGCCATTAAACGCCTAACCCGCGATGAACACAACTCATCAACCTGGGAAATTAACGCCGTTTGGAACCATGATAGTAAAGGTATCGACGAACACATGCTCCGCTTTATGGAAAACCATGATGAGCAGCGCATCGCTTGTAATGATTTTGCAGGCAACCCATGGCTGGCTGTTCCGGGTATGATTGTTACCGCTACGTTGAACACCGGCCCGGTAATGGTTTACTTCGGGCAGGAAGTAGGGGAGCCGGCTCAGGGTACCGAAGGTTTTAGTGGTAATGATGGTCGCACTTCTATATTTGATTACTGGGGCGTGCCCGAGCATCAAAAATGGGTTAACAATCATGAATACGACGGAGCAAAGCTATCCGAAGATCAACAGAAACTAAGAGGCTTTTATCACAACCTGCTCACCGCTGTTCATAATGCAGAAGCCCTTAAATCAGGCGCTTTTTATGAGCTGATGATAGCCAACGAACACCAGCCGGGCTTTGATACCCGCCAGTACATTTATCTCCGGTATACCATCAATCAGCGTATATTAGTAATAACCAATTTTAACCGGGGCGAGCGTAAATTAACCGTAAAGCTGCCGGAAGACCTGTTAGCAAAATTAAACCAAAGCGGCCATAAACAATTTACCGACCTGTTAAGCGGCACTAAATTCAATACCGATGATATTAAAAACGGTGTTGAAGTAAGCTTGCCGGCTATGAGCGGTATGTTGCTGGAGTTTTAGCCGCTCCCTTTACGTCATTGCGAGGAGGAACGACGAAGCAATCGCGAACTGTACAGAGGGGCTTGTATAGCCGCCCTGTACAGTTTGGGATTGCTTCGTACCTCGCAATGACGGGTGTAGAAGGATTGCAACGCTTCTCTCGCAATGACGGATGGTGAGGGTTGTCGTCCGTCCGTAGCACTGTGTTACTGTACTTTTAGACGAGTGTGGACATACAGTGTACCAATGAACTATTGAACCAATGAACCAATGAGCAAAAATAAACCAACTATCGCGCAAAAGCCACGATTAAGTTTTTGGCAGATCTTTAACATGAGCTTCGGCTTTTTGGGTATCCAGTTTGGCTTTGCCCTGCAAACAGGTAATGCCAGCAGGATCCTGCAAACCTTTGGTGCCGATGTGGAGCATCTGTCGTGGTTTTGGCTGGCTGCACCTATAACGGGTATGATTGTTCAGCCTATCATTGGTCATTACAGCGACAGGACCTGGAACCGGCTTGGTCGCCGCCGACCGTACTTTTTAACGGGGGCAATCCTTTCAGGCGTGGCATTGTTCTTTATGCCAAACTCATCCATGCTGGCAGCGCTGATCCCGCCTATAGTAGTAGGAGCGGGCATGCTCATGATCATGGATGCATCGTTTAACGTAGCTATGGAACCATTCAGGGCATTGGTAGCCGATAATCTGCCCGATAGCCAGCACACTACGGGTTTCTCCATGCAAACCTGTTTAATTGGGGTAGGCGCTGTAATAGGTTCATGGCTGCCTTACGTTTTTGCCGAATGGTTTGGTGTAGGGAAAACGGCCAGCCAGGGTATTGTGCCCGATAACGTGCTTTATTCTTTCTATATCGGCGCTGCGGTACTGATAGGTGCTATTTTATGGACGGTGATCCGTACTAAAGAATACCCTCCCGAAGTTTATGCAACCTTTCATGAAAAGGACGAAACAGAATCTGGTCATCAGGGAGGCTTGCTGGAGATCTTCTCCGATTTGGCCAATATGCCTAAAACCATGAAGCAGTTGGGGTTGGTACAGTTTTTCTCCTGGTTCGCGCTTTTCTCTATGTGGGTATTTACCACCCCGGCAGTTGTTGACCATGTTTACCACATCCCGGCAGGGGATACCTCGTCAGCAGCCTATAATGATGCTGCTAACTGGGTAAATGTATTGTTTGGTGTATATAATTTAGTATCGGCAGTGTATGCACTATTATTGCCGCGCATAGTTAAAAAGCTGAGCCGTAAAAAAGCGCATGCATTTTCATTAACTATGGGTGGCTTGGGGCTGATCTCGGTATTCTTTATCTCTGATCCGCATTTGCTGATATTATCAATGGTGGGCATCGGCCTGGCCTGGGGTAGTATCCTTGCCATGCCTTACGCAATCCTATCAAGCTCAATACCAGCCAAAAAGATAGGCGTGTACATGGGTATTTTTAACTTCTTTATCACCTTCCCTCAAATTGTAAATGGCATCATTGGCGGGCCGATAGTTAAGTATGCTTACAGCGGGCACGCCATATACGCGTTAGTAATGGCGGGTGTTTTTATGTTTTTAGCAGCTATAGCTGTACTTTTTGTTCAGGATGGTAAAAAAATCCAAATTATTGAGGCTGCAAATTGAATAAAAATTAAGGATTTGGCACGGTTAATGATTTTTCGTTAATTCAATTGTTGTATATTGCGTAGTAAGGACACTTTATACATATTTGCAGAACCACTAATTTATTTGAATGGAAAGTAATACCCCAAATCCTGAGCTGATAACAAGTAAGTTAGTTGAAGTAGAAAACTTA
>NZ_DASVOB010000291.1:0-5658 GCF_036383575.1 Mucilaginibacter sp. | reverse complement strand
GTGCTTTGGTTGGTTTTCTTAAACTTGGTTAAGCGGTAGCTTTTGCTATCTCCTTCAAACGAGATCAAACGATCAAGTTCGTTACGGTCATATTTAATACGGATCTCGTTAGCATCAACATACTCAACCACACCATCGCCTTCGGCGTTGATCAGGGTACGAGAGTCTTTTGCCACACGGCCTTCCAAACCGGTACCAACAATTGGCGCTTCAGGGCGTAATAATGGTACGGCCTGGCGTTGCATGTTCGATCCCATCAATGCACGGTTAGCATCATCATGTTCCAGGAACGGGATAAGCGAAGCCGCAATTGAAGTGATCTGGTTTGGAGCGATGTCCATTAAATCCAGACGCTCTGGTTCGATAACCGGGAAGTCACCTTCGAAACGTGCTTTTACACGTGGCAATGCAAACTCACCTTTATCGTCATACACTGCGTTTGCCTGGCCAATGGTTTTACCGTCTTCATCTTCAGCAGACAAATAGATAACCGGCTCATCAACCATTACTTTACCTTCAACCACACGTTTGTACGGTGTTTCGATAAAACCTAAGTTGTTGATCTTAGCATGCACGCAAAGTGATGAGATCAAACCAATGTTCGGACCTTCGGGAGTTTCGATAGTACACAACCTACCGTAGTGGGTGTAGTGAACGTCACGAACCTCGAAACCTGCACGCTCACGTGACAGACCACCGGGGCCTAAGGCTGACAGACGACGCTTGTGCGTGATCTCTGCCAGTGGATTGGTTTGGTCCATGAACTGTGATAACTGGTTTGTTCCGAAGAACGAGTTGATCACAGATGATAATGTACGCGCGTTGATCAGGTCGGTTGGTGTGAACACCTCGTTGTCACGAATGTTCATACGCTCACGGATGGTACGGGCCATACGTGCTAAACCTACGCCAAACTGAGCGTAAAGCTGCTCACCAACGGTACGTACACGACGGTTTGACAAGTGATCAATATCATCCACCTCGGCTTTTGAGTTGATTAATTTGATCAGGTATTTAACAATCGCGATGATATCCTGCTTGGTTAAAACTTTAGTTTCTTCCGAAGTGCTCAGTTTTAATTTACGGTTGATGCGGTAGCGGCCCACATCACCCAGGTCATATCTTTTATCTGAAAAGAATAAACGATCGATGATACCACGTGCTGTTTCTTCATCAGGTGGTTCAGCGTTACGTAGCTGACGGTAGATGTGCTCAACCGCTTCCTTCTCAGAGTTGGAAGTATCTTTCTGTAAGGTATTGTATATAATAGTATAATCACCGCTGGTTGAAGCATCTTCCTTGTTCAGGATGATGGTTTTAACACCAGAGTCGATGATCATATCAATATGATCGTCTTCCAATAAGGTTTCACGCTCAAGGATGATCTCATTACGAGGAATAGAAACTACCTCACCGGTATCTTCATCCACAAAGTCTTCGATCCATGTTTTAAGTACCCTTGCAGCAAGCTTACGGCCAATATATTTTTTAAGGCCTGATTTGCTTACTTTAACCTCGTCGGCCAGTTCAAACAACTCTAATATATCTTTATCAGAATCATAACCGATGGCGCGAAGTAACGTAGTAACCGGGAATTTCTTTTTACGGTCAATGTAGGCGTACATCACGTTGTTAACGTCTGTAGCAAACTCAATCCATGAACCTTTGAAAGGAATAACACGGGCCGAGTATAATTTTGTACCGTTGGTATGGCGGCTCTGACCAAAGAACACACCTGGCGAACGGTGTAACTGTGATACAATTACGCGCTCGGCACCATTAATAACAAATGTACCTTTAGGGGTCATGTATGGGATAGTACCCAGGTACACATCCTGTACAATTGTTTCAAAATCTTCGTGCTCCTCATCATTACATGACAGGCGAAGCTTGGCTTTTAATGGTACGCTGTAAGTTAATCCGCGTTCAATACACTCTTGTATATCATAACGTGGCGGATCAATAAAGTAGTCAAGAAACTCCAGGACAAAGATGTTTCTTGAATCTGAAATAGGAAAGTTTTCGGCAAACACTTTAAACAGCCCTTCTTTATAACGGTTGTCGGAAGTGGTTTCCAATTGAAAAAATTCCTGGAAAGATTGTAACTGAACATCCAGAAAATCAGGGTACTCAAGCACCTTTCTGCTGGTTGCAAAGTTTACTCTTTGATTATTATTGTTTGCCAAGGTATTTAAATTTTAGTTTATTAATAAACTTGATAGATGTGAGATTTAGGATTTAAGACATGAGCATTGAGATTTGAGAACAGAAATACGATTCAGACAGATGCCGCTAAAACAAGCGGCAAAAATCTCATATCTTAAATCTCATATCTATCATCTCCTATCGGATATCTGCACTCCAAACCTTTATAAACAGCAATAGACCCCGACCGTTATGGTCGGAGTCTTGATGCTATATTTCAGTAGGTTAAATTACTTAACCTCAACTACTGCTCCGGCTTCTTCTAATTGTTTTTTCAAAGATTCAGCTTCTTCTTTAGTTACACCAGTTTTAACTTCTTTTGGTGCACCGTCAACAAGATCTTTAGCTTCTTTCAAACCAAGGCCAGTTAAGTCTTTTACTAATTTAACAACTGCTAATTTAGCGCCACCTGCTTCTTTCAGGATAACGTCAAATGCAGTTTGTACTGCTTCAGCAGCAGGGGCATCATCGCCACCAGCAGGAGCAGCAGCAACAGCTACAGCTGCAGCAGCAGGCTCAATACCATACTCATCTTTTAAGATTTGAGCTAATTCGTTTACTTCTTTTACTGTTAAGTTTACCAACTGTTCAGCAAACGCTTTTAAATCCGCCATTTTATTTAAATTTTTACTTTTAATGCTTTTTGTTTGTTATTATCGAACTTAAAGGTGTTCGTTAACCTCTTTCCTGTAATGTTTTTACAAGGCCTGCAATTGTATTTCCGCCTGATTGTAATGCTGAAATAACGTTTTTCGCAGGTGATTGTAGCAATCCGATAACTTCGCCAATCAGTTGTTCTTTTGATTTTAGTTTGATCAAAGTATCAATCTGGTTGTCACCGATAAATATCGCTGAATCAATATAAGCTGCTTTTAAAATTGGTTTTTCACCTTTTTTCCTTAATTGTTTGATCAACTTAGCCGGAGCTGTTGCTGATTTTGAAAAAAAGATAGATGATGAACCTTTTAATACATCAAATATTGGGCTGTAATCGCCGCCTGCAGCTTCCATAGCTTTTTTAATCAAGCTATTTTTAGCTACTTTCATCGTAATGTCGCTTTCGAAACACTGACGACGAATGTCGTTGATTTTTGCAACTGTCAGATCTGAAGTATCAGTAATATAAAAGTTACCGAACTCCTGCATTTGCTCAGTTAGGGCTACAACAAGGTCGTATTTTTCTTCTTTATTCATGATTAGATCCCCGCTACTGATTTAGTTTCAACTGTTATTCCTGGCGACATAGTTGAAGAGATATGAATGCTCTTGAAATATGTTCCTTTTGCTGCAGATGGTTTCAATTTAGAGATGGTTTGCAATACTTCTAATGCATTCTCATAAATTTTATCTGCAGGGAAAGATGCTTTTCCTATTGAGGTATGGATGATACCTGTTTTATCAACTTTGAAGTCGATTTTACCACCTTTAACCTCAGTTACAGCTTTACCAACTTCTGGAGTTACTGTACCTGATTTAGGGTTTGGCATAAGGTTACGCGGGCCTAAAATACGACCTAAACGACCAACCTTCGCCATAACACTTGGCATAGTGATGATAATATCAACATCAGTCCATCCACCTTCAATTTTGGCAATATAATCATCCAAACCTACAAAGTCCGCACCTGCATCTTTTGCTTCTTGTTCCTTGTCAGGAGTACAAAGCACTAATACACGTACAGTTTTGCCGGTTCCATGAGGTAATGTTGCAATACCACGCACCATTTGATTGGCTTTACGCGGGTCAACACCTAAACGAACGTCTATATCAACTGATGAATCAAATTTAGTTAAGGTTAATTCCTTTACCAAAGCTGATGCAGCTTCTAATGAATACGATTTGTTTGCCTCAATTTTGGAGAGTGCCGCTTTTTGATTTTTTGTTAATCTTGCCACTGTCTTAAACTGATTTGTATAAATTTTTAATTCTTGATTTGAGATTTTAGATGAGTGATTAATGAAAACCAAAAATCCGCTATCCTAAATCAATTTAATTCCAGGGAGCCGTACCTGATACGGTGATTCCCATACTACGGGCAGTACCTGCCACCATTTTCATGGCTGATTCAACTGTGAATGCGTTCAGATCTACCATTTTATCCTTAGCAATAGTTTCAACCTGCTCCCAATTTACATTGGCAACTTTTTTACGGTTGGGCTCTGCTGAACCACTTTTTAAACCTGTTGCTTCCAATAACTGGATAGCAACCGGAGGGGTTTTGATGATAAACTCGAAAGATTTGTCAACATAAACAGTAATCAAAACAGGCAATATTTTACCAGGTTTGTCCTGGGTACGTGCATTAAATTGCTTGCAAAACTCCATGATGTTCACACCTTTTGCACCCAATGCAGGGCCAATTGGAGGTGATGGGTTTGCGGCGCCGCCTTTAACTTGCAGCTTTACCATTGCACCGATCTCTTTTGCCATTTTAATTTACTTTAATTATAACTCAATGTTAGTAAGTGGAAGCTAAGTAACATTTAAGGTTGTTTTGATTTCGGATTTGGGACTTTCCATTTCGGATTTACTTCCCTCCTCTTTCATCTTATATTTTAAATTCAAAAATTTCGAAATCGAAAATCCGATATCCGAAATTATTTGAAAACTATTCTTTCTCTACCTGCATGTAATTCAATTCAAGCGGCGTACGGCGTCCGAATATCTTTACCATTACTTTCAGTTTCTTTTTCTCTTCGTTAACCTCTTCAATAACGCCGCTGAAACCGTTGAAAGGTCCGTCCATAACTTTAACGGCCTCGCCAACATAGTAAGGTACATTCATGGTTTCGCCCTGTGAACTCATTTCGTCAACCTTACCTAAAATACGGTTAACTTCTGCCTGGCGAAGCGGGATAGCATTTCCGGCTTTATCGCCCAGGAAACCTATAACGCTGTTTATGTTTTTAATGATGTGCTCAGTTTCGCCATCTAAAACGGCTTCCATAAGCACATAGCCAGGAAAGTAGTTACGCTCTTTAGCGATCTTCTTTCCATCGCGCATCTGGTAATACTTTTCGGTAGGTATTAATACCTGTGGTACCAAATGACTAATGCCCAAACGGCTAATTTCGGCATCTATATATTGTTTAACTTTTTTTTCCTTACCACTAATAGCCCTAACTACATACCATTTCAATTGATCACTCATCTCCGTCTCCCTGATATTATGTTAGTGATGTGTAAAACAGTTTAAGCAAATAATTAATGATCTGGTCCATACCTAAAATAACCAGCGCAATAATTATAGCGGCAACCAATACCAAAACAGCGCTGCTTTGCAGCTCGCGCCATGTAGGCCAGGTAACCTTTTCGGTTAACTCGATGTATGACTCTTTAATATATTCAGCTACGCCTGCCATTTTTATATTGTGCTTAAGCACGGGAACAAGGATTCGAACCCTGATCAAAGGTTTTGGAGACCTCTATTCTACCGTTGAACTATTCCCGTGT
>NZ_DASVOB010000290.1:0-20810 GCF_036383575.1 Mucilaginibacter sp. | reverse complement strand
CGATGATGATTTTATAAACGATGTACTAAGCCAGGCCACCGACAAATTTAAACAAGGCGACAAAGAAGGCGCCTGCCGCGACTGGACTTTTATCCGCAACATTGGCAGCGATAAAGCCGATAATTTTATCAGGAAGTATTGTGCCCCCTAACCCCCTAAAGGGGGAATAATCTTGCACTCGTTTGCAGTGAACGTGAGTTCTTAAGCATGGGCTGTGCGATTCCCCTCTTGAGAGGGGCGGAGGGGTGTGTTCTGCTCCAATCAAATCGCATAACACACCCCTGCTATCACTCTTTCCCACCGCGCCCCCTCTCAAGAGGGGAATTTAGCGCCTAACATTCTTAAAACCTTCGTCTTAGAGCCTTTTCGAGACACCCGCAACCCATAAATTTCTTACCTTGCCAGGGTTATGAAAACCGAACCTGAACTTCGCAAAAAAATAAAAACCTGGGTAATTGTATTCATTATCGGCCTGGTATTAAGTGGTGTAACCGCATTCCCTATTGAAACTGAACTTGCTTTCTTCGCAAATCATTCAGCCATATTTCCCGAATTTATGCAGAGCTGGATAACCAACGTGTATCTCGCCGTAAAAACTACCAACCAAAACTATCCTTACCTGGCCTACGGTACTGACTGGCTGGCTTTTGGTCACCTGGTTATTGCAATGGCATTTGTTGGTCCGCTGAAAGATCCTGTTAAAAACATTTGGGTGATCGAGTTTGGGATGATTGCCTGTGTAATGGTATTCCCGTTGGCCTTTATAGCCGGGCCGATCCGCGGCATCCCTGTTTACTGGCGGTTTATCGACTGCTGCTTTGGCATTTTCGGGATCATGCCGCTTTATATTGTTTACAAGGATATTAAAAAATTAGAAGTTATACACTCAGGTAAATAATCAGGCCCGTTTGTTTTTCTTCGCCTGCCCTGATTCGACAATATTGGTATTGAGCTGCTTCTTTTTGGCAGCCTTTTCTTTTTCTAAGATATACTCCACTATTACCCTACCCATTTTTTGCTTACCAGCTGTTGAAAGGTGCCCGGTATTACGGTACAAGATCTTATGTTTTTCGTAATCATCGCACACTAAATTAAAGGGCACTACAATGGTCGAGTCTTTCAGATGGGTATCTTTCAGCATGTCATTTGCCTGTTTACGATATCCATCCAAACTCCGGGTATTACCATTGTCAATCAACAGCGACGAAACCTCATTGCGTACCTTCTTCAGGATATCAAGGCTGTCCGTTTCTTCTTTAAAACCAAACTCAGGCATGGTTACAAACACCGGTTCAATGTTGTTGCGGGCCAGGTCACTGATGATCAGCGAGCAATAGTATGCATAAAACTTAGCGCCCATTTCGCCTTCGGCATCGCTGGTACCGGCTAAAATAATGCAGTAATCAAGGTTATGGTGCAGAATTTCGTTGCTGGAATAAGGCTGTTCCGGGTTAGCATATAAATTATCGTAGATCTGTTTGGTTTTGGCTTCGGGCTGCCCAAACGAAATCACATCGGTATTGATGCCCCGTTTTGAAAACTCATCTTTTATAATGGTATCAATGGTTATGCCGGTGGCCCAGCTATCGCCAATGATCCCTACTCTTAAAGCATCATTTTTATGCTTCTTTTCGGGCACAAAGGGATGCCTTTTCTCAAACGAATAGCGTTGGTATATATAAAAACCAAAACCGGTTGTTACTATTAATAACAATAGCAGCAATAGCCTTAATTTTAATTTCATTCAGATATAAATTTCAATTACGGGGGAAATAATGAAACCATTTTTCCAAAGCCGCGTTCGCGTAAAGCTACGGCTTTAACTCTCCTTTTACGATAAAAAAAACTAAATGTTAGCCCGTAAGGGCAATTTATTGCAGAGGCGTTATTCCCTTTTTGTAACTCCAATAACGCTTCCAACAATCAACATGTTAAAACATTTGTACAAAATGTATGAACATATCATTTTTCATACTATATTGCCCCCGTCAAATCAATTTGAAGCACAAATATGTATTTGCAAATTGTAGCATAAAATATCTAACTTTAATCTCTGTTTAACCAATTTTAAACCCATGTACCGGAAGTTGTATTATGTGTGGCTTACAATAGCCATCTGCATGCTGTACACGTTTTATTCCTGCCATTCATCCGGCGGGGTGGCCGAGGAACAGGTACCTGATACCATCAGCTACAACTTTAATATCCGGCCCATCCTTTCAGATAAATGCTTCAAATGCCATGGCCCCGATGCTTCCCATCGCGAAGCGGATCTGCGGCTCGACATTGCCGAAAGCGCCTACAAAGCATTAAAAGATAATCCGTCATCGCACGCGCTTGTCCCCGGCGAACCGATGCAATCTGAGGTTTATCGCCGCATCTCTACCAAAGATACTACCGAGCAAATGCCCCCGGCATCCTCCAACCTGAAAAGGCTATCGCCCTATGAGGTTGAGCTGATTCATAAATGGATAAAGCAAGGCGCTAAATATGAGAAACACTGGGCTTTCGTTGCCCCGCGAAATTACCCTGTCCCGACAGTAAAAAATACAGCATGGCCTAAAAGCGCTATCGATAACTTCGTGCTACAAAAAATGGAGCAGGCCAGCCTGGAGCCTAATCCCGAAGCCGATAAAGAACGCTTGTTGAAGCGCATTTCACTTGATCTTACCGGTCTGCCGCCATCCCTTGCATTAATGGATGAGTTTTTGGCCGATAAAAGTCCTAACGCCTACGAAAAAATGGTGGATAAGCTGATGGCAACTCCGCAATACGGCGAAAAAATGGCGCTGCACTGGCTGGATGTTGCCCGCTATGCCGATTCGCATGGGTACCAGGATGACAACTATCGCACACAATGGCCATGGCGCGACTGGGTGATCCATGCCTATAACGAAAACCTGCCTTATGATAAATTTATTACCTGGCAATTAGCCGGCGACCAGCTTCCGAATGCCACTAAAGAACAATTGCTGGCAACCGGCTTTAACCGCAACCATAAAATAACCGAAGAAGGCGGCGTAATTGACGAGGAATATCGTGTAAGCTACGTAACAGATCGCACCAATACCTTTGGCAAAGCTATGCTGGGTGTTACGCTTGAGTGCGCCCATTGTCATGATCATAAATACGATCCTTTTTCGCAAAAAGAATACTACCAGGTTTATGCCTTTTTTAACAATGTTAAAGAAGTAGGTCTGCAATCAACCGTGGGCGGGCCCGAAACCTATGCCAAGAACCCCATGATGCAGATCAGCAATGACGATGTTAAAAAGATCCTGACCTTTGTGAACAAGCGTGATACCGATAAGCTCATCGTATCTATCATGACCGATAGCGACAAGGTGCGGCCAACTTTTATTCTCAAACGTGGCAACTATGATGCCCATGGCGATGAGGTGCAAGCCGGTACGCCTAAGTCGATATTACCATTTACTAATAACTATCCTAAAAACCGCTTAGGCCTGGCCGAATGGCTGTTCAACAAAAACAATCCGCTTACCGCCCGTGTGTTTGTAAACCAGATGTGGCAGGATTTTTTTGGCAAGGGGATAGTAAAAAGTTCGGGCGATTTCGGCATGCAGGGAGATCTGCCATCGCACCCACAATTGTTAGACTGGCTCGCTGTTGATTTCCGCGATCATGGCTGGAATATCAAGCGACTGGTAAAACAGATCGTGATGTCGGCCACCTACAGGCAATCGGCGGCAGTAACGCCCGAAAAGTTAAAAACCGATCCTGATAATACCTTATTGGCCCGGGGCTCAAGAGGTCGTTTGCCGGCAGAGTTTGTACGCGACCTGGTTTTGGCCAGCAGCGGATTACTTAACCCAACCATTGGTGGCCCAAGTGTTAACCCATATCAACCTCCGGGCCTTTGGGAAAACGCTACATCGGGCAGGGGGATCCTGGCCAATTATAAACAGGTACACGGACCAAATCTGTATCGAAGAGGTATGTATACGTTGATTAAGCGCACAGTTCCGCCTGCATCGCTTGGCATTTTTGACGCCAGTAATCGCGACCAGTGCGAAGTAAAACGCCTGCGCACCAATACGCCATTGCAAGCTTTAGTGATGCTTAACGACCCAACTGTATTGGAAAGCGCCCGCGTTTTAGCCGCCAAACTTTTGCAGGATAAAAGCACATCGACAGAAAAGATCACCAAAGCGTTCCGGTTGATCCTGTGCCGGCATCCTCAACAAAAAGAACTGGCTATTTTAACCTCGTACTATGCAGACGAATTAAAAAGCATGAAAAAAGCCGATGCAGAAAAACTGCTCACCGTAGGCGAATACCCGGTACCGGCCAACCTGGATAAAGTAACGCTGGCAGCCATGATGAAAGTGGTTGATACCATGTATAATTTGGAAGAAGCAATAACAAAAACCTGAGCACATGGAAAAAGATTTTTTAGAAAACAGGCTTAACATCAACCGGCGCAGGTTCCTTTCAAGGCTCAGTTTGGGCATTGGCAGTGTTGCATTAGGTTCATTGCTTATTCCGGACCTGTTTAGCGGCAAAGGCGATGAGGCTGAAGCTGATTTTATCCCCGGCATCCCCAACTTTGCGCCGAAAGCCAAACGGGTGATTTACCTTTTCCAGGATGGAGCGCCCTCACAACTGGAATCGTTTGATTATAAACCCAAACTGCGCGAAATGATGGGGCAGGAGCTGCCGGCATCTGTCCGCGGCAACCAGATCCTTACCGGCATGACAGCTAAACAGGCTTCCTTCCCGCTGGTGGGTTCATTTTATGATTTTAAGCAATATGGCGAGTCGCGCGCCTGGATCAGCGACATGTTCCCGCACATAGGTAAAATTGCCGATGATATCTGCATTATTAAATCTCTCAACACCGATGCCATTAACCACGACCCGGCGCTTACTTTTTTCCAAACGGGTGCGCAGCAAGGCAACCGCCCCAGCATGGGTTCGTGGGTAAGCTATGGCCTCGGCAGCGAGAACAAAAATCTACCTGCCTTTACCGTTCTGCTCTCTAAAGGAAAAGGAAACGGACAGGGGGTTTATTCCAAACTGTGGAGCAATGGTTTTTTAGATTCCATTCACCAGGGAGTACAATTCAGCAGTGGCGAAGATCCTATCCTGTACTTAAATGACCCCGAAGGACTGAACCGCCACGAGCGCCGTAAAATGCTTGATAAACTGGCCGAACTTAACGACATGAACTACAAAGAGTTTGGCGACCCGGAAATAAACACCAAAGTGCAGCAGTATGAAATGGCCTATCGCATGCAAACCGCGGTACCCGAAATTATGGACGTAAGCAAAGAGTCGGACGATATTGTAAAGATGTACGGGCCGGAGTGCCTTATTCCCGGCACCTATGCTGCCAACTGCTTACTGGCCCGTAAACTTTCAGAAAATGGGGTTCGCTTTGTACAGCTCTATCACCAGGGCTGGGACCAGCACAGCAACCTGCCCCAGGAAATGGCCGGGCAAGCCAAAGACGTAGACCAGGCATCTGCAGCATTGGTTACCGATTTGAAACAACGCGGCCTTTTGGATGAAACACTGGTGATCTGGGGCGGCGAGTTCGGTCGCACCAATTACAGCCAGGGTAAATTGGAAAAAGCCAATTACGGTCGAGACCATCATCCACGCTGCTTCAGTATCTGGATGGCCGGCGGAGGTATCAAACCGGGCATAGTTTACGGCGAAACCGATGAGTTTGGCTATAATATTGTAAGAGATCCGGTGCATGTGCATGACTTTCATGCCACCATTTTAAATCAATTAGGCATCGACCATAAAAAACTAACTTATAAAAGTCAGGGCCGCAGGTACAGGTTAACGGATGTGGCGGGGAATGTGGTGAAGGGGATAATAGCGTAAGCCCCAACAACTGCCGCGGGATTAGCGCAGCGTATCCCGTGGTAAACCAAAATGTAAGCTTTCAGCTTACGAAGTTCAGCTGAAAGCTGAAACCATGCGACACCACGGGGCACAGCCCCGCGGCAGCTATGGAAATAGAATAAATCAACAAAAAATATCAGCGAAATCAACGCAATCATAAAAATCAACGGTATGGAAAGAAGAGAATTTATCAAGCACACTTCTGTTTTATCAGCAGGCTTTTTTATAGCTAAAGACATGTTAGCCAAAGACGACGGGCCAATTTACGGCCATGGCAATATGCGCTACCGCATGGATAAAAACTGGAGCAAGGCCGATTCGCAGAAAAACCCGGTGAATGATTGCCACGAGATGGTGCAGGACTCCAAGGGCCGCATTTTGCTGCTTACCAACGAAACTAAGAACAATGTGCTCATCTATAATAAATCGGGCAAGCTACTAAGCACCTGGGGGCATGACTTCCCCGGCGCACATGGCCTAACCCTGTTTAATGAAAACGGTACAGAAGTATTGTTCATAACCGATACTGTAAAACACCAGGTTTATAAAACTACATTAGATGGCCGCATTTTAATGACCATTGATGTGCCGCTGGAAACCGGCGTTTACAAAAAGGCCGAAGAATTTGTCCCTACCGAAACTACCATCGACAGCAATGGCGACATTTTTATTGCTGATGGCTACGGTGCGCAATATGTTACCCATTATGATAAGGATGGCAAACTGAAAGGTTTCTTCGGCGGCAAGGGCGAGGGCGACGAACACCTGGATAATGCCCATGGCATCGTGATCGACAGAAGATACGACACACCTACCTTACTGGTTACCGACCGCACCCGCAACTGCTTCAAGCGTTTCAGCATGGATGGCAAATTGCAAGAGGTGATCAAACTGCCCGGCGCATGTGTTTGTCGCCCGGTAATAAAAGGCGATCATCTGTATGCTGCTGTGCTCCGCTCGCCTGATCTGAGCAAAGAGAATACCGGCTTCACCACTATATTGGATAAGAATAATAAAGTAGTATCAAACCTTGGCGGCACCGAGCCTGTGTATACCGATGGCGTGCTGCAACCTATGGCCCAGGCTGAAAAGATCTTCCTAAACCCGCATGACGTTTGTGTGGATAACGACGAAAACTTATACGTGGCGCAATGGGCATCGGGCAAGGTGTACCCTTATAAATTTACCAGGGTTTAATTAAACACAGTCCGGCGTATATGAAAAGCAGCCATAAAGGTTTTGCAGAAGGGGCGTTATTTGCGCTAAATATTTTCGTTATTGTACTACTCATAGCAGGCGACAGCCTGGTTGTGCCGCGCTGGCTTCAACCTGTTGGCCGTATGCACCCGCTTATCCTGCATTTCCCAATCGTGATACTGATGCTGGCCATGGTGATGGAGTTTTTCCGTTATCGGGAAGAGTTCGTTAATGAAAAGCTGTATCAAACTTTTACAAGTTACCTGCTGCCTTTAGGCGCGCTGCTATCCTCCATAACGGTGATCATGGGCTTGTTCCTCTCGAGGGAACCGGGATATGAGGGCGATACTTTACAATGGCATAAATGGTTTGGCGTAAGCGTGGCATTTGCAGGCTATGGCGTATATCTCATCCGCCACACTTCAAAGTATACCGTAAGACTGGCTAAAGCCGGAGCAGTGATAACTGTTTTTTGTTTGATTGTTGCCGGGCACCTGGGCGGCAACCTTACCCACGGCAATGATTTTGTTTTGGGCCCGGTGATGGACAGAAGTAAAAATGCAGTGTCGATAGACCAGGCGCTGGTTTATAACGATGTGATCCGTCCCATATTTGAAGTAAAATGCCAGAGCTGCCACAATCCCGATAAAATGAAGGGCGGCCTCATGCTTACCGATTCGGCAGCAATAATGAAAGGCGGTAAAAACGGCAAACTGTTTATAGCCGGCGACCCGGCCATGAGCCTGTTGCTTCAGCGTGTACACCTGCCCGAAACCGAAAAGAAACATATGCCACCAACTGGTAAAACCCAGCTTACTGATGATGAAAAAATGCTGCTTTACCTTTGGATAAAAAGCAAAGCCAGTTTCAGCAAAAAGGTGATCGACCTGCCTGCTTCCGATTCATTACGGATGATAGCCGCCACCCATCTAAAACCGGCAGAAAACGAAGAAGAAGTTTATGATTTTTCGGCTGCCAGTGAAAAGGATATCCAAAAGCTGAATAATAATTACCGTGCGGTATATCCGCTGGCCAATGAGTCGCCGGCGCTGGCAGTTAATATCTACAACAAAAGCACCTATAATGTTAAGGTACTTGACGAATTAGGCGCTATCAAAAAACAAGTCGTTTCACTCGACCTGAACAAGATGCCGGTAAAAGATGCCGACCTGAAAACGATTGCCAAATTTGAAAACCTGCGCAGGCTAAACCTCAACTTCAGCGATGTTACCGGGAATGGATTAAAAGAATTAGCAGGTTTAAAATATCTCAAAAGCATTTCGCTGGCGGGAGTTAAGCTCAACATAGCAGATGTAAAACAGCTCATCGGTATAAAAAGCCTCAATGAGCTGGCGGTTTGGGACAGTGGCCTGAACCCTGCCGACCTGCAATCACTTCAAAAACAAAACCCAAAGCTTAACCTGTTAACCGGCTTCAAGGATGATGGTAAAGTAATGAAGCTTACCAGTCCGCAGTTAAAGAACACCGCTGTTATATTTAAGCAGAGCTATGCCCTACAGCTCAGCAACCCCATAAAAGGAGCCGATATCAGGTATACTACAGATGGTTCAGTACCTGATAGTATCAATGCTGCATCCTATAAGCCGGGCGTGGTATTTACCCAAAGTACCGTGATAAAAGCAAGGGCATTTAAAGCGGGTTGGAAGGGCAGCGATACGGTACAGTTTAATGTTTACAAATGTGCTTACACGCCCGATAGTATCAGCTTTATCAAATACCCTGACGACAAATACAAAGGTGATGGCGCAAAAACTATTATTGATAAAGAGTTAGGCGGCGGCAATTTTGGCAACGGCAAATGGCTCGCCTCGCAAAAAGACATGGCCGTTATGATGTGGTTCAACAAACCTATCGACCTGCATTCGGTTAGTCTTAATGTGATGCGCAATACCGGTCCGCAGATCTTTTTACCTGCCTTGGTTGAAGTTTGGGGCGGTGTCGATCAAAACCATTTGAAGTTGTTGAGTACCCTTAAAACAGGGGCCCCTAACCAAACCGATCCGTTTGCGTTGATGCCGCTGGAATGTAAGTTAAAAACAACACAACAGGTATCCTGCATAAAACTGGTTGCCCAGCCGCTAAAAAGTGTACCGGCATGGCACCCGGCCAAAGGCAAACCGGGCTGGGTGTTTTTAGATGAGGTGTTTTTGAATTGATGATTACTGGTTGAAGTTTAGCAGCAGCCTTCTTCTTTATGTCATTGCGAGGTACGAAGCAATCGCACGGAAGCAGGGCGGACCTGTATAGCATGCGATTGCCACGTCGCCCCCAGGGCTCATTCCAAGCCCTGCTCCTCGCAATGACATGGATTATAAAATCACACCTTGCGCTCATCTGTGATGAGCGCAAGGTAAAAATTAAAAACAGGGGTCATGCTGAGGTTCTCGAAGCATCGTGGGCTGGCCTCTGCGCGCGACCCTTCGACAGGCTCAGGGTGACCGGCCCTATTTTTTACAACTTGCGCTCATCCCTGATGTAGAGCAACTCAACAAAGGGAAATTTAACTTAAGGTGATTTTATAAAGTCCTACTCTAAAAAAACATATACGTCACATGCTTCAACACCTGGCGTAATTTTTCAAGGGCGATGCTCATCTGACGTTCAACAGTTTTGGGGGAGATATTTAACTGCACGGCTATTTCGCGGTACTTCATATCGCTGAAACGGCTCAGTACAAAAATCTCGCGGCATTTTTCGGGGAGGGTGGCAATGGCTGCTTCTATCTGCAGGGCAAGCTCCTTTTCTTCCAGGCCGTTCTCGAGCGTATTGCGCAGCTCATCAAACAGGTTGTTCTTTTCGAGATAATTAACGTAAAGGTTTTCTATTTTCTGGCGCTTGAGATAATTGAGGCTCCGGTTTTGCACCATTTTAAAAAGATAGGAACTTACCGATGCACAAAAGTTGACCTCATGCCCGCGCTCCCACAGGTGGGTAAACACATCGGCAGTAATTTCTTCGGCAACAGTTAAATCGTTCACAAAACGGTTGGAAAACAAAGTTAACCGGGTATAGTATAGCCTAAACAGGGTTTCAAACGCTTTGGCGTCACCCTGTGTAAATGAGGTTATAGGTACTTTGTTTTCCTGGATCATTAATCCTGCCTTTAATTAATCCGAATACTTTTTAAAAAACTTTAACAAGTTACGAAATTTTTCGTTCCGTATCAAATTTAATATGGAAATAATAAAAAGCTAACCCCAAACATTCTGTAAAAAAACGGTTACGCGCAATATGCGGGGTGCATTTATCCCGGTAGCCGAATAAAATTGAAAAATATTTCACCCGGCTTTGAGGGTATCCGTTTTTTCGATTGTCTTAACGATAATATTACAAATGGATAACGAAGAAGTAAAACTACTGTTGGTAAAATACATAACCGGCGAAGCCACCGCACAGGAGCTTGAGCAGGTTAAACAGTGGATAAGTGCACACCCCGAGAACGAGCAGTATTTTGCACAATTGTATGAAACCTGGCATAACATGCTTTACCTGCAGCCAGCGGTTGTAAATAAAGATCATGCCTATAATAAGCTTTCGGCCGATATAGAGCCAAAGCAGCCATCACGCTATGCAAGGCTGATCACCTGGGGTAAAGCTGCTGCTGCCATTGCTTTGCTTGCGGCTGTTACCGCTACCTTATATAACAGGTATTCAAAAAATGTAGAAAGTGTAAGGCAAATAGCTGCCACCCCCGGCGCCATTAAAAAAATTGTTTTGAGCGATGGCACACAGGTTTGGCTTAACGCGGGCAGTAAGCTTAATTATACAGCCGATTTTGGCAAAACAACCCGCACCGTTTACCTTGAAGGCGAAGCCTTTTTTGATATCGCCCCCGGCAAAAAGGAGATCCCTTTTATCGTTAACACAAAAAACTATACCATTAGGGATATCGGGACAAAGTTTAACCTAAAAGCATATGCTTCCGACCCGTTCTTTGAAACTACCGTGGTAAAAGGGGAGGTATCGGTTGAGGGGAATGTAGATAACAACGCACATGAAATGAGCCGCATTTATGTAAAACCGCGGCAGGTGCTCAGGATCTACTATCACCCTAAAAAGGAAAACTACAGCTATACTGCTCCCGAACCAAAAAGTTTGAACGAGATCCTGGTATCAGAGATCGACTCGGCCAAGCTTAATCGTTATGACGGCTGGAAAGAAAACCTGCTGGTATTTGATGGCACCACGCTTAGCGAGATAGCTAAAGTGCTGGAGCGAAGGTATAACGTAACCATCAACATGACCGATGCCGAATTGAGCAACATCCGTTATTCGGGCAGTTTTAAAAACATTCCCAGTATTGAAAAGGTGCTGGCTATTATAAAGGCTAATACCGCTATTAATTATTCGGTAAACGGCAATACAGTAAACATTACACGAAACAACAATAATGATAACAACTAACTAAAACAAAAAAGGAAACTATGATCAAAAACTAACATTCTCTTTTACATAAAAAAACCCGGATGTGCTACCAACACGCCCGGGCTAAAGCAATCAAAGCTAATACCCTACGCTTGGGGAAGCATCGTATTAACTGATTAACAAACAAATTTATGATTAATTTTTACAGAAAGTCCGCTCTGGCCGCCGGCCCGTGGCAAAAAACGATCAAAATTATGAAGCTGGTAACCGTTCTGCTCTTAACGGGCATTATGCAAATACACGCTGCCGCTTATTCACAAAATGTTTACAACTTTAGTGTAAACAATATTTCTGTTAAGCAAATGTTTAAGCAGATTGAAAAAAGCAGTAAGTACACTGTTTTTTACAGGCTTGACCAGGTTGATGTTGACAAGAAAATAAACGTGGACGTGCAGGATGCGCCTATTGAAACCGTGATGCAGAAGGTGCTGCAAAAACAGCCCTTAACCTTCCAGGTAGTTGATGATATCATCATCATAAAACCGGCCGATGAAAAACCTATTGTCACTTTAACCGTAACCGGTGTAGTTAAAGACATTGGCGGTCAGCCCTTACCGGGGGTAAGTGTAAAACTCAGGGGTAGTAATTTGGGTACGGTTACCGACATCAATGGTAAATACACCCTTACCATGCCCGATGGCAAAGGTACGCTCGAGTTCGGCTTTTTAGGTTTTACGGCGCAAACCGTACCGGTAAACGGACAAACAACCATCAATGTAACCTTGCTTGAAGAGTCAAAAGCGCTGAACGAGGTGGTTGTAGTTGGTTACACCACACAAAAGAAAAAGGACCTTACAGGTGCTGTTTCTGTAGTAAACGTTAAAGATCTTAACAAACAGCCTTCATCGTCAGTAAATTCACAATTGCAGGGGCAGGCATCAGGCGTTACTGTAACCGGGTCGGGGCAGCCTGGCGAAGAGCCGCAGGTACACATCAGGGGCTTCAACACTTTTGGCGACAACACACCTTTATACGTAGTTGACGGTGTAGAAACTTATGACGTAAGCACGTTAAACCCTAATGATGTTGAAACTTTCCAGGTGTTAAAGGATGCGAGCTCCGCATCAATATACGGCGCAAGGGCGGCCAACGGTGTTATTATTATCACTACCAAAAGAGGCAAGGGGAAGGTAAATATCCAGTATGATGCTTACTACGGTTCACAAGTACCTAAAGGCGGCAATGTTTGGAACACCATAACACCGCAGCAAATGGCCGACCTGAAACTTACCGCCAAAAAAAATTCGGGCGATAATTCAATTAAAGACGCTTTGTACAACCCGACCGGTGTTGGCACAACTTTTACGCTACCTGATTATATAACGCCGGCAGGTGCTAAAGAAGGTGACCCTTCTGTCGATCCTTCTAAATATTATGTAAATCCCAACTATACATCCGCCGCCGATCTTGGCAATTTTTACAGGATCACACGGGCCAATAAGGCGGGTACCGACTGGTATCATGAACTGTTTAAAACAGCACCAATGAACAGTCACAACATATCTTTAAGCGGAAGCAATGATATGGCTAATTACCTGTTCTCGCTTAATTACTTCAACCAGCGCGGTACCCTGATCGATACCTATCTTAAAAGGTATACCCTGCGCTCAAACACTAATTTTAACATAACCAAACACATCAGGGTAGGCGAAAACCTGTCTTACTCCATAACCAAGCTGCCGCAGGTAAATAACGGTCAGTCGCACTCGCAGGTAAGCACCAATGATCCAGATGGTGTTATTGCACACGGGTTAAGAGAGCAGCCTATTATTCCTGTTTACGATATTAAAGGCAATTACGCAGGCAGTTATGGCACCGGCCTTGGTGACGCCAATAACCCTGTTGCTATACAGGAACGCACAAAAAATAACGGCTCAACAAGCTACCGGATCCTGGGTAATGTGTTTGCCGAAGCTGACATTATCAAAGGCCTTACCTTGCGTACAAGTTTTGGCGGTGATATCATCAACAGCAATGATCATTCGTTCACGTTCCCTACTTATGAAAACGTAGAAAACTCTTCGGTAAATACCTATAGCGAAAGTTCAGATAACAGCTACACTTATAACTGGACAAACACTCTGAGCTTCCAGAGAACATTTGGCAAGCATAATGTAAACGTGGTAGTAGGTACCGAAGCAGTTGAAGATCATGACCGCTTTGTAGGTGGAAGTATCCAGGGCTTTTACACCTTTGATCCGGATTATGTAAACTTATCAACTGGTACTAATAATAAAAATACCTATAGCGGCAAATCAAGCAACTCCCTGTTTTCGGAGTTTGCCCGTTTAGATTATACTTTTAACGACCGTTATTTGTTCAATGCTACTATCCGTCGTGACGGTTCATCAAAGTTCCCTACAGATCAGCGCTATGGTTATTTCCCGGCATTCAGCGCGGGCTGGCGTATCTCGCAGGAAAATTTCATGAAGGGCATCACATGGCTTACCGACCTGAAATTAAGAGGCGGCTGGGGTATTATGGGCAACCAGATCAATATGGGTGCTAAAGATGCCCACATCACTTTCAGTAATGATATAGGCCAGTCATATTATCCTATCGATGGTTCGCTTAATTTAACACCTGGTTTTTACCAGGATCAAACAGCAAACCCGCACGCCCTGTGGGAAAAGGACATTAACTCAAACTTTGGCTTTGATGCTACCCTGCTTGAGGGCAGAATAGCCGTAACAGCCGATTATTATCGTAAAGACATTAAAGACCTCCTGTACAATGCCACGCAATTAGGTACTGCCGGCAACGGCGCTTTTCCTGCGCAAAACGTAGGTAAAATGAAAACCGATGGTTTGGACCTGTCAATTACAGGCAATTTTAAAGCAAGCAGCGACCTGAGCTTTAATGCAACAGGTACCATAACCACCTATAATAATAAGGTATTAAGGGTATCTGACGATAGGGACTACTTCCCGGGTTCGGCCTCAAGCCGGTTTGACGGGCCAATTACCCGCAGCCAGGTTGGCCACTCATTAGGCGAATTTTACGGCTACCAGATAGTAGGTTTCTGGAACTCACAGTCTGAAATTGACGCCGCCGATGCAAGCGCAAAAAAAATAACAAATGACCCTAACGCCTTCTACCAATCAGATGTTAAAGTTGGTCGCTTCCGCTATAAGGACGTAAATGGCGATGGGCTTATCACCGATGCCGACCGTACTTTTATTGGTAATCCCAATCCTAAAGTTACCGCGGGCTTAAATCTTGGTGTAAACTATAAAAACTTCGATGCAAGCGTATTTCTTTACGGTTCATTTGGCAATAAATTATGGAACAGTGTTAAATACTGGAGAGATTTTTACGCATCATTCGGCACAGCAAAAAGCTATACCGCGCTTAATGATTCATGGACACCAACCAACCATAACGCAAAAGCACCTATCCAGGAGCTTGATGCATCAACAAGCAGCGGTGCTACGCCAAACTCATATTTTGTTGAAAACGGAACTTATGTACGTATGCGCAACGCTCAAATTGGTTACACTTTTAACCTTAACAGCTTAAAAAAGGCAGGCATTCAAAAACTACGCATTTATGTATCGGCAACCAACCTGTTCACCCTAACCGGCTACAGCGGTGTTGACCCTGAGTTGAGCGGTAACACCAAAGATTTTGGTATTGATGAAGGCAGTTACGCCAGTCCGCGCACCTTTTTATTCGGAGTTAATTTTTCATTATAACAGCAATATTTAAACGGATTACAATGAAAGCTAAAAAATATATTTCCATAGCGCTTTTAAGCACGTTATTGCTTGGCGCATGTAAAAAATCATTTCTTGATAAGCCTATTAACGGTGCTCTTGAGCCACAGTTTCTTGAAACTGAATCTGGTGCCAACGAACTTTTAGTTGGCGCATATGCCGTAATAGATGGGCAGCAGGGTGGCGATGCTTCCGTAGGCGGTGGCGGTGCCTGGGAAGCCGCACCTGATAACTGGATTTACGGTGGAGTAGTGGGCGGCGATGCTTCAAAAGGCAGTATAGCCGGCGACCAGCAGCAAATTGAGCCCATGATGAAGTACATTGCCGATGCCAGCAACGGTTTTTTTGATAGCAAATGGAGGGCCGATTATGAAGGTGTATCGCGCACAAACAATACTATTAAAATAACCAACAAGGTTACGTCCATATCGGCATCAAACAAAACCAATATATTGGCCCAGGCTCGGTTCTTAAGGGCACATTACTACTTCGATCTGAAAAAGATGTTCAATAATGTGCCTTATCTTGATGAAACAACAACCGATATTAATCAGCCTAACAATACAGATATATGGCCAAAAATTGAAGCAGATTTTAAATACGCCTATGACAACCTGCCTAATACCCAGCCCGAGGTTGGTCGTGCCAATAAATGGGCCGCGGGTGCATACTTAGCCAAAACCTACTTATACGAGCATAAGTATACCGAGGCCAAAGTTGTATTTGACGCGGTTATTGCACAAGGCGTAACTTCTGATGGTAAAAAATACGCCCTGAATGCAAAGTTTAACGATAATTTCAGAACGGCTACCAACAATAGTGCCGAGTCTGTTTTCGCGGTACAGGCAGCAGCTAATACTGACCCTAACGGCCCTTCACAAGCCAATAACGGCGATATGCTGAATTTCCCATATGGCAACAGCAGTCCGTTCAGCTGCTGCGGCTTCTACCAGCCATCTATTGATCTGGTTAATCATTTCCGCACCAATCCAACCACTGGCTTACCATACCTTGATGACTATAACAGCCATCCTATAAAAACAGATATGGGCCTGGCATCTGCTGATGACTACACACCTGACACTGCCCCTGTTGACCCCCGACTTGACTGGACTGCCGGTCGCCGTGGGATCCCGTATCTTGACTGGGGCCTGCACCCTGGTGCTGATTGGATCCGCGACCAACAATATGGAGGCCCATATTCGCCAATCAAAAATGTTTATGGCCAGGCCGAGCAGGATGTAAACGGCGATAATACTTCATGGGCACCGGGTTCGGGTATTAATTACAACATTATTCGTTATGCAGATGTGTTGTTAATGGCCGCTGAGGTTGAAGCACAGGTTGGTAGCCTGGATAAAGCCGAAAGCTATGTAAACATGGTGCGCAATCGTGCTGCAAATCCCGATGGCTTTGTACATAAATATAAAGACAATGAAGATCCAACCGGGGGCTTCACCAATGTAGCTGCCGCAAACTACAAAGTGAGCCCTTACCTTCCGGGAGCTTTTGCCAGCAAAGACTTTGCGCTTAAAGCCATTTATTTTGAGCGTAAAATTGAACTTGCAATGGAAGGGCACCGCTTTTTTGATCTTGTACGCTGGGGTATTGCCGATACCGAGCTTAACGCTTACATTGCTTACCAAAGCACACTGACAAATGATGTAAAGGGCGGTAAATTTGTTAAAGGTAAAAGTGAATACTACCCGATACCACTGGTGGAGATTGATTTGAGCGCCAAAGGCGGTACACCTCAATTGAAACAAAATCCTGGTTATCATTAATTAAAGCTAAAAGCAAAACGCGCAAAGCCGAAAGCTGTTAAACTGGCGGCGTTCGGTTTTGTAACAACTTATAACTTACCGGGAAAATATGCATTCCCGGTAAGTTTATTATCTTGCCTTAACACCCCTGCTTTTTAAACAAGCTGATTATAAACATTTTTTAACCCATTTATGGACAAATCATCATCGCGATTTTTATCGCTGGATGTATTTCGTGGCATGACTTTATGCTTCATGATCATTGTAAATACGCCGGGAAGCGGAGCAGCCGCTTTTTCGCCTCTTGAGCATGCCGCCTGGCATGGCTTCACCCCAACCGATCTTGTGTTCCCTTCTTTTTTGTTTGCAGTGGGCAACGCCATGAGCTTCTCCATGAAACGTTACCAGGAGATGGGTAACGCAGCTGTACTAAGTAAGATCTTCCGGCGTACACTGCTTATATTTCTGATAGGGTACCTGATGTACTGGTTCCCTTTCTTTTCAACCAGTGGAGGTCATTTTCATTTAAAACCTATCGCCCACACCCGTATTATGGGTGTTTTACAGCGCATTGCTTTGTGTTATTGCTTTGCATCGCTCATGATCCATTTCCTGTCTAAACAATCGGTATTTATTTTATCAGGGCTGTTTCTGGTCATCTACTGGATCATCCTGCTTGTTTATGGCAACCCGGCCGATCCGCTGAGCATGACCGGTAACGCAGGCATTTATCTTGATAAATTTTTGTTCGGTGTTGATCACCTGTATCACGGCGAGGGCATCCCATTTGAACCCGAAGGTGTCCTAAGCACGCTGCCGGCCATCGTTAATGTGGTAGTGGGCTATTATGCAGGTAAGTTCATCCAGCAAAAAGGGAAGGGTTATGATACTACCACCAAGCTGTTATTAACCGGCTGTTTGTTCATCTTTCTGGCGCTATGCTGGAACATGGTTTTCCCGATCAATAAAAAACTTTGGACGAGCTCATTTGTGCTGGTTACTACCGGGCTTGATCTGGTGATCCTGTCGGCACTGATCTACGCGCTGGAGATCAATAACTGGAACAAAGGTAACTGGGCACGCTTTTTCACCACCATGGGTAAAAACCCGCTGCCTATTTATGTGCTTTCCGAAATATTACTGATCCCGGTAAGCATGATCATGATAAGCGGCACCAACGCTGTCGACTGGATCAATACCGCCTTTTATCAAACTATAGCTCCCGGCCCAATAGGTTCATTACTGTTTGCCATCAGCTTTATGCTGATCTGCTGGCTGGTTGCCTATATCCTTGATAAGCGGAAAATTTATATCCGGGTGTGATTTGGAATGTCGGATTTCGAATGTTCGATTTCGGATTTCTTTTTATCGCCCAGCGGCAGTGTCCTCACGGTCGTATGCTGGTGTTTTTGTCCGAACCCGAATTTATAGAATTAAGTAATTACCAGAATACTCAGCAAATTCAAAAAATCCCACTAATTCCTTAAAATTCGAGTTCAGACAGAAAAATCAAGGTTCAGAAAACACTTCTTAATATTATTTAAAAAGTTTAATTTGCGTACATCCAATTAAATAACAATCCTTTATGAAGAATTTATCCTTATTGCTTTGCGGCTGTATGGCACACCTGCTTTCTGTAGCCCAAACAGCAAAACCGGCACTCGCACTTATCCCGCAACCGGTAAAAGTTACCCAAACCACAGGCGAATTTGTACTGCCCAAAACGGTAGTTGTAGAGGCTGGATCATCGGCAGATGTGGCAAACGTTACGGCCTATCTTAAACGCAAACTCTCAACCGCTACCGGAACTTTTGTAACTGTAAAAGCCGCTGCACCAACAGCAGCTATCAGGCTGATCTTAAATAAAACAGCCGATACAGCGCTCAAAACCGAAGGCTATAAATTATCAGTAACACCTAAAAAAGTAGTGATCCGCGCCAATGATGCTGCCGGGTTGTTTTATGGTGTACAAACGTTTTTCCAGTTGCTGCCCAAAGAAATTGAAGGTTTGGAAGTAGCCAAAGGCGTAAAATGGACAGCACCCTCGGTTGAAATTACCGACTATCCAAGGTTTGCTTGGAGAGGATTGATGTTTGATGTAGCACGCCACTTTTTCACCAAAGCCGAGGTTAAGCAATACATCGACGCTATGGTTAAATACAAATTCAACCTGTTGCATTTACACCTTACCGACGATGAAGGCTGGCGCGTGGAGATTAAAAGCCTGCCAAGGCTAACCGAAGTAGGAGCACACAATGTTAAAAAGGTAGGCCAGTTCGGTACATTCACACCACCTACTCCCGATGAGCCACGCACTTACGGCGGTTTCTATACCCAGGATGATATCAAAGAGCTGGTACAATACGCTAAAGACAGGTTCGTTGATATCTTGCCTGAGATTGATGTACCAGGCCACAGCCTCGCTGCTGTAGTTGCTTACCCTGAACTTTCATGTACCCCGGGTGCTGATAAATATGTGGTAAACTCGGGCGAGCCCTTTATGGACTGGAGTGGCCCGCATAACAGGGCTATTGTTGATAATACTCTTTGCCCGGCAAATGAAAGCGTTTATACTTTTTTAGATAAGGTAGTGACCGAGGTTGCCCAGCTGTTCCCATTCGGCTATATCCATTTGGGCGGCGATGAGTGCGCTAAGAACTTCTGGGAGCAAAGTGATGCTATCAAAGCACTGATGGCCAAAGAAAACCTGAAGGATATGAACGAAGTACAGGCCTACTTTGAAAAACGCCTTGAAAAAATTGTAGAATCAAAAGGCAAAAAGTTCATGGGCTGGGATGAGATCATTGAAGGCGGTCTTGGCCCTAATGCAGCTGTAATGAGCTGGAGAGGAATCCAGGGTGGTATCACCGCTGCCAAAGCCGGTCATGAAGTGGTAATGAGCCCTACAACATTTGCCTATCTGGATTACATGCAAAGCGACCGTGTAAACGAAACAAAGATCTACGCTACACTTCGCCTTAACAAAACCTATTCATGGGAACCTGTGCCGGATAGTGTTGATGCACGCCTCATTAAAGGCGGACAAGCCAACTTATGGACAGAGCAGGTATACAACATCCGCCAGGCCGAATATATGACCTGGCCGCGCGGCATGGCCATTGCCGAGGATGTATGGTCGCCAAAAGGAGCTAAAAACTGGGATGGATTTTTCAGCAGGGTTGAGAAACATTTCCCGCGCTTTGATGAAGCCGAAACCAAAATAGCCCCAAGCGCCTATGACCCATCATTTGATGCAGTATTAAATCCGGACAGCACCCTTAGAATCACGTTAACCAACGAAGTGAACGGACTGGATACTTATTACAGCTTTGACAATTCGTTCCCCGACAGGTTTTACCCTAAATATACCGCGCCAATAGATGCCCCTAAAGATGCAACCACATTAAGGGTGATCACCTACCGCGGTAAAAAACCGATTGGTCGCATGGTTACTATGCCACTGGCTGATTTAAAGAGCAGGATTAAGAAGTAAGAATAGTTTTTTATACAAAAAGCCCTTCGGATTTAGTTTCGGAGGGCTTTTTGCTTTCCCTACTGCCAACGCTCGGCTCCAGCCGAGTGTTTACTATCAAACGGCCTCTGGCCGCCGAATTCTGTCACTCCAGCCGAGTGATAATTATTCTCAGGCCCTTGACTCCTTTTTTCTTTCGCTCGTTTGCAACGAGCGCTTAAACTGGTTTGGCGATTGCATTGCCGGTATCGCATTACAAACGGGCACAGGTGTTTTCGCTTCGGCGGCCAGAGGCCGCTTGATAGTTGCCACTCGCCAGGAGGCGAGCGGCGGCTTTTT
>NZ_DASVOB010000289.1:0-4940 GCF_036383575.1 Mucilaginibacter sp. | reverse complement strand
ACTTCGATAGACAGGATCTCTGCCATGATCAATAAAGATAACATCGCCGTGCTGGTTGAAGATGGGAATGGCAAAATTGAGATCATTACCCAGTATGATATTATAAACGCTATTTCAGCTTAAGGCTTAAAGCGGAAGGCTGAGAGCTTGGAAGGTGTTGTGCGGCGAGCACGGCACCTTTTTTTGTGAGCGATTTATCTGTACATTAGGGGCATAATCTAAATCGATGCACAAAAATAAACTACTTTTAACCGTTGTCTTCTTAATCGTTTCTATACCAGTTTTTTCCCAGAATAACCAGCCGGTTTTGCTCAAGTGGAAATTGAAACCCAATGAAGTTATTTCTTATAAAACCACAATGGAAGAGGCGAATCCTACTGTCAATACCTTCGATATGAGCGGTGCAATGAAAGCTATGGGAGCCGATTCTGCAAATGTTTCGGGTGCGCGTGATATGATGAAGAAGCTTAGCGCCGCTATGAAGCCTACAAGTATGGTTACCCGACTTACCGAAAAGCGCAAAGACATTATTGATATTGAGCTGACAACAAAAAACGACAATAAATCACTTTTCCCCGGCGTAGACAGTACAAATATGATGGCCGATTTTTTTATGAAAATGGCGAACGGTGTGATGCTTCGCGGTTCTATACACGATGATGGTACAATTGCGAGTTTTTATACTAAAACTGAACAAAAGAATATCATAGCACTGTTTTTTGAGTTACCGGGCAAAGCTATTAAGCAAGGCGACTCATGGCCGCTAAGTGTGAACCTTGTTACTGCCGATCAAAATTTTAAATGTGATTCTTCTTACCACAAAAATGAGGTAACCGCCATTAGGTTTGAAAATATCAATGGTGATAGGGTTGTTACGCTTAAATACGATATTGTTGAATTTATAAAGGGTGATTTTGCTCTGCCTTCTCCCGCGGGCGAGGTATCGAAGGTGCCTACTACTATGAAAATGACATTCCAGGGACTGGCTTCTTTTTCGGTTGAAAAAGGTAAGTGGCTCACATATAACGGCCTGTTAACTTATGACTCAACCGGAATTATGCAGGCTAACTCTAAACAAAATTACGCGTTGGTAGAGGAAAAATAGACTATGTTTATTTAAAAAGCCCCCCTTTAGGGGAGATTTAGAGGGGGCCTACTCCAACCTCTTCTTCGCTAATTCCGGGCTATACCTTTGATTTAATCGGTAATTAGGTGTAATAATAAATACCGCAGTCCCCTTTTCACGGGCGAGCGGATTGCTTACTTCACCAACTTTGGTGAAAGTGCCTATCATTTTTCCTTCCACAAATTCTTTAATGTTTTTGCCGCCGCCGTCATCTACGTAGATCATGTATTTGCATTTGAGGCTGTCGGGTGCCCAAAGGGTGAAGCTGCTATTTAGCGAAATTACATCGGGATAGCCGTATTGTTTGCCATAATGGTGCAGGGCACCGGCTTCGCCGTAGTTATCGGCATAAACTATGGTTTGTTTTTGATCTTCAGGACTGAGGCTTTTGTAGGCTTTATCAACCAGCGCGGCCATGTCATCCCATCCCAGCATATCGGCATAGTCCTGCGTGGTTGCATGTTTTTTACCGTCTTCCCAGGTCATCGAAAAGCGAGCGGGGGGTAGGTGCTTATCCGCAAAGCGAAAAAACGCCAGGGTTTGGTTCATTGGCAAAACGGGCAATAAAATCGGTAGTAATAACGCGTTGGGCAATGTAAATATTACGATCAGCGCGGTGCGCAAAACATAGCCATTTGTTTTTAATAAACGCTCAAAGCCAAACCCACCCGCTGCAAACAGCATAGGGTAAGCACCAAAAATGTAGTAGTTTTTGCCATCCATCATCAATAAAAAAAAGAAGATGAGCGCATAAGCTAATGCCATGAACTGGAAATTACGCAGCCTGAAAGAAAATATCAGGAATGCCAGCCCATTAAGCCATACAAATAAAGCAATGCCATTTACCAGCAATTGCTGTTTTATAAAGTTTGTTGGGGTAATATAATCCAGTTGCTGCTCGCGCAGGGCTTTCATGTGTGTAAATACCGGCATGTGGTGGGTTAGCTGCCAAATGAGGTTAGGCAGCACAATAACTATTGTTATCAATGCTGCACCAAGAATATGTTTATTGAACAATAACTTACGCTGTTTGCTGATAAGGATACCAATAACCAATGAAGCTGCAAAAAACAGCATGGTATATTTAGTGAGTATACCCAGGCCAACGGCGGCCCCCAACCAGTATAAGTATCTTACATCGGTGGTGTTGAGATATTTTATCAGTAACCAAACGGTTAGCACCCACCAAAACTGATCGAACACTACAGGTTGGAAAAGATAATCACTCGCCACAAAAGCAGGCGCGAAAATGAGTGATAAACAAGCAAGGGTTATAGCAAACTTCTTTCCGCCAAATTCAATGACGATGAGGCCGGTAAGCAGGACAATAAGACCGCCAAACAGGGTTGGGAACAATCGTGCGGCAAAAACTGAATTGCCGAAACAAGTAATCGAGATTTTTGCCAGTATGGCTATAAACGGCGGTACTTCCTTGTATCCCCAATCCAAATGATCGGCCAGTACAAGGTGCAGAAACTCGTCACGGTGGAAACCGAAATGAGATATAGCGAAAAGGTTAAGAACAACTTTAATAAATACAAATATCAGTACAAAATAAACGTAGGTAGATTTCCGGTTTTTGTAAGGCATTGTTTATATAATGGATTTTGAGCTTAAAGCCGAAGGCTAAAAGCATAAAGCTATAAAAATATATTTTAAAAGCGATATAAAGCAGAAAGCTCAAAGCATAAGGCTTAAAGCTTTTGCTTGTCCTTATGTTTTGAGCTTTTAATAGGCTTAAAGCTTTTTGCTTTCAGCCTTCAGCTTTTTGCTTATATTCTTGTTATATCAGCGCCCAAAGCTTTAAGCCTGGTATCGATGTGCTGATAGCCGCGTTCAATTTGTTCGATATTGTAAATGGTTGACTGTCCTTGTGCCGAAAGCGCGGCGATCAACAAGGAAACCCCGGCACGGATATCCGGTGAGGTCATAGAGATACCACGCAATTTAACCTGGTTGTCCAGACCGATAACGGTGGCACGGTGCGGATCGCAAAGAATGATCTGCGCGCCCATATCCAATAGCTTATCCACGAAGAATAAACGGCTCTCAAACATTTTCTGGTGAATGAGTACCGAGCCTTTAGCCTGGATGGCAACAACCAGCACAATGCTTAATAAGTCGGGGGTGAAGCCCGGCCATGGTGCATCGGCAATGGTCATGATACTGCCGTCAATGAAAGTTTCTATTTCATAATGTTCCTGTGCGGGAATAAAGATATCATCGCCCCTGAGCTCCAGTTTAATGCCCAAACGCTTAAAAACGTCAGGGATCATGCCCAGTTCCTTGTATTGAACATCTTTAATGGTGATCTCAGAGCCGGTCATGGCAGCCAGGCCAATAAACGAACCGATCTCAATCATATCGGGTAATAAGCGGTGTTCGGTACCGCCCAGTTTTTCGACACCTTCAATAGTTAACAGGTTTGAGCCAATACCGCTGATCTTAGCGCCCATACGGCTCAGCATTTTACAAAGCTGCTGCAGGTAAGGTTCGCAGGCTGCATTATAAATGGTGGTCGTACCTTTAGCTAAAACTGCGGCCATTACCACGTTGGCCGTTCCGGTTACCGAGGCTTCATCCAACAGGATGTAAGTACCATGCAGGTTGGAAGCATCTACATTAAAGAAACCATTTTCGGGATTGTAGTTGAATTGGGCACCCAGTTTCTCGAAACCCAGGAAGTGGGTATCCAACCTGCGGCGACCGATTTTATCGCCACCCGGTTTAGGGATAGAAGCCTTGCCAAAGCGGGCAAGCAAGGGGCCAACTATCATGATAGAACCACGTAAGCCGCCACCTTTTGATTTGAAAGTTTCGGATAAGAAAAAGTCCTGATTGATATCTTTGGCTTCAAAGGTATAAGTATGCTCGTTGATGCGTTCCACAATAACGCCCATATCGCCAAGTAGCTCTATCAGTTTGTTTACATCCTTAATATCAGGGATATTGCTGATGGTTACTTTTTCGGCGGTAAGCAATACGGCAGATATAACCTGTAAAGCTTCGTTTTTTGCACCCTGCGGGGTTATTTCACCTTTTAGCGGTTTGCCGCCGTTTATTACAAATGCGTTAGTCATGCGGAGTTTCGGATAATTGATAAGATCACCAATGATAAACTGTAAAAGCTATGATCGGTTTTGTCAAATAATTTATATGGGGCAAAGATTAGAAAATTAATGCAGATAAAATAAAAGGCGGATGGGATTTATCAATAATGATAAAATACAAAAGCGCCATTGCTTAGTAACTTGCAATGACGCTTTTTTCTTATTTCTAAATCCTCAGGGGGCTCTTGATTTTAATATTTTTTTGCACCGCCATTGTTATTACGGCTGCGGTTTTGGTTGTTATTGCGGTTTTGGTTGTTGTTTTGCCTGCCGCCGTTACTGCCACCACCGCGGTTTTGATTGTTCTGGTTGTTATTACGGCCGCGGTTATTGTTAGTATTATTTTGCTGAAAGTTATTAGGACGGAAATCAACGCGGTTAAGGTTGATGTTCTCTTCCAGTTTCAGTGTACCGCCTGATAAGGCATACAGGTCAGACAGGATACTTTCGTCGCTTACTGAGTCTTTATTCCACTGCACGTAAGCCATTTTCATGAAGTTTGCTATGGCCTGGATCATATGACGTTTGCGTTCGGGCTCCTCAATGGCTTTAGCCTTTTCAATCATCAGCTCAATGGTTTTGCCATAGTGCTTGTATTTGATGCGCTGGTTTGGATAGCGTAAAGGTGCCGGCTTAATATGAGCCGCTTCAGGTAATGGTTTTGGGTAAGGCGAGTCCACATCGATCTGGTAATCGGATATGAT
>NZ_DASVOB010000288.1:0-10566 GCF_036383575.1 Mucilaginibacter sp. | reverse complement strand
AAATCAGGAAGAGTTTGATCAAAATCTTTTTTTAACGCAACAATACTGTGAAACGTAACTGCAAAACAGCGATTCTTCGGTAGCCCAAATTTTGCGAAGCTTCAACCCGGAATATAATGGCCGGAAGTTATTCTCTTTTGATAATGTTAGGAGACTATCTTTTGCAAAGGGTTCAACTGAGGTAATTTGGAGTATTGACCCGTTAGATGAAAAGAACGAATTTTTATATAGTGATTTGTTTGAAAGGCAAATTGCTTATAAAAAGGAAGTAATTCAATTGGTGAATCCAGCAACCACTTTTAAAGGGAAGATACTGGTTGCTGAAATTGATAGTGTTATCTGTGACGGGGCCTCAGAAGATGAATCGGATGGACTTATTGATTATAATGATTGTCCGCCGGTTGATACCTGGTTTTATTTATCAAGGAATAATACCGGACGGATCTTGTATGCATGGATCCCGGATCAATTTGTTAAATTGGTTAATGACGCGATTGAGGTAAATATGTTATCAATAATTATATGGCTGGAAGATTTTATTGCGGCCAATCGTCATCTGTAAATAAATTAGAGTATCATGCCAAATTACACCGACATTCTTTACGCTGCCGAAACTCATGCTGTTGATGAGATTAAGGCATATTTTAAAAATGGCGGTAGCCCGAATGAAGTCCATGATGGCATGCCGGTTTTTACTATGATGGTTGAAATGTACGCCCGTGGTCCACGGTTTAAAGATTGTGTGCAGGCATTTATTGATGCGGGGCTTGAATACGAAGATAAAGCGCTGCTGGCAGTTTTAGCCCATGATGAGGAGAAATTGAAGGAAGCAATAGCGGCAGATGCTTCAGTTATCAACAAAACTTATTCCTTGTATAATAACACTTATACTCCGCTTACCGGAGGCACCTTGATGCATTTTTGTGCCGAATATAACAGCCTTGCCTGTGCCAAATTACTTTTGAAACATAGTGCCGATGTGAATGCCAGGGCCGCTTATGATGAACATGGTTTCGGCGGGCATACGCCTATTTTTCATACTGTTAATCAAAACGGAAACAGCTCTGTTGATATGCTTCACTTTCTATTAAAAAACGGGGCTGATCTGTATATTACTGTTAATGGATTGATCTGGGGCAGGGGTTACGAATGGGAAACGTTTATTCCTGCCGTAAATCCTATAAGTTATGCCATGATGGGCTTGCTGCCGCAATTTCATCGTAAAGAGCAAACGATTATGGAGGTGGTGAGCCTGCTTATAAAACATGCTTACGGAATTGATTATGTACCGAAAAATGTGCCGAACGCTTATTTAAAGAGGGGGTAGGGATATTATATCTTAAAGATGTTTACAGCAACCGTCATTGCGAGGAACGAAGCAATCGCGAACTATACAGGGCGGATCTGCCAATCGGGGATTGCTTCGTTCCTCGCAATGACGGTCTCTTATTCAATATAAAAAAAGCTACCCATTCAGGCAGCTTTTCACAATCAAAATTAATGTATTAATGAAATTTTATTTGATCACCAGGTCGTAAGGCAGGCGGGCCTGTGGGGTGCGCATCATTTGGGTGATGCCTTTTATTTGCTGGTAAACACGGTAGTTTTCTCCAAGCTCGTTTTTTACCATATGGGTTTGTACTTCGGCGCTTAGGCCGCTGCCCACTTTGTTGAAAAAGCTTTTTTGCTCAGGGTAGTTCACAATGCTATAAGTTTTGATCTTAGCTTTTTTAGCAGCCGAAGCAATGGCATCATTTATGTTTCCTAAACGGTCAACAAGGCCAATTTTCAGGGCTTGTTCACCAGTCCATACACGACCCTGGCCAATGCTGTTAATATAAGCTTGTGTTTTACCGCGACCTTCGGCTACTGCTTTTGTAAATTCATCATAACCACGGTTTACGCTGTTTTGTAATATCAAGCGTTCTTCTGGGCTCAGCGGGCGACTGATATCACCCAGATCAGCATATTTACCGGTTTTTACACCGTCAAAAGTTACACCCAGCTTATCGTTAAACAACTTTTGCATGTTGGGTAATACGGCAAAGATGCCGATAGAGCCAGTAATGGTATTGGGCTGAGCAATGATAGAATCGGCAGCGCAGGAAATGTAATAACCGCCAGATGCAGCGTAATCGCCCATGGAAACAATGATCGGTTTATTTGCATGAATGAGTTTTACCTCGCGCCAGATCACATCCGATGCCAGCGAGCTGCCTCCCGGAGAATTTACACGCAGTACCACGGCTTTAACTTTATCGTCTAAACGGGCTTTGCGTAATGCTTTTGAGATAGTTTCTGAGCCAATGTTGTTATCATCACCATCGCCGCCGGTAATATCACCCGATGCATAAACAATGGCAATGCGGTTTTTTGATGATGAATCATCGGCCTTATCGTCCGAATCATCACTTTTGCTTTTGGCGTAATCCCTTAGGTCAACGCTTTTCAGATCATCTTTTAAATCGGTACCAGTACGTCTTTTCAAATCGTCAAGGATCTCGTCTTTATATTTTAAACCATCAGCCAGCTTTAATTTATAGGCATCTTCCGGGAACTGGATGCGCATGTTATCTGCATACGTAAATAATGAGTCTTTATTAACACCACGACTTTTGCTGATGCCGGTTAAAAAATGATCATATAATGAGCCCAAGTAGGAGGTAACCTGTAGCTTATTGGCATCACTCATTTTAGTAAGGAACAAAGGCTCAACCGCGCTTTTAAAGGTTCCAACTTTAATGATCTGTGCTTCAATACCTAATTTGTCCAGCGCGCCTTTCAGGAAAGTAGTTTGCGAACTAAAGCCGTGAAATTCAAAAATTCCTTTAGGGTTAATATAAACCTTATCGGCAACAGAGGCCAGGTAGTAAAAGCCCTGGGTATATACTTCGGCGTAGGCTATGATAAATTTGCCTGATTTTTTAAAGTCGATAAGTGCATTGCGGATCTCTTCGGTAGTGGCCTGGCCGGCGGTCATATAACTTTCATCCAGGTATATGCCTTTAATATTATCGTCGGTTTTGGCCTTTTTAATATCGGCAAGGATATCATTCAACCCGATTGATTTATCTTCACTCAATCCTAAAAAATCCAGACCGGCAAGTGGGTTGTTGGGGCTGCGCTCTGTTATTTGATTTTTAAGCGACATGTATAAAATAGAGTTGGGGTTAACATCTACCGTTTTGTCACTGCCGGCCGATGCGATAAGGCCGATAACGAGAACGGCCCCTACAACACCTATTATAACCCCCGAAATTATTACCCCTACAATAGTGGCCAGAACGAATTTGAAGAATTGTTTCATTAATGTTATAAATCTTTTTAACTATGCAAACTTAGTAATAAGGTGCCGTATAATGCTAAGAGCGGTTTCCATTATATTTGTTACAACATGATTGATGTTTTTTTATTACTGGGGAGTAACCTCGGTACCCGCGAATTATTTCTGCAACAGGCAATTGAATCTATTTCGGCCCAGATTGCCCCGGTTAAGCTTACGTCGTCGGTTTATGAAACCCAGTCGTGGGGGAAAACCGATGAGCCCGACTATCTAAACCAGGTGCTGATGCTGCAAACAGATCTTTTGGCACAGGATGTTTTGGAGAAAATATTGGGGATCGAGCTGCAAATGGGACGTAAGCGGGAGGTTAAATGGGGATCGCGCATTATTGATATTGATATTTTGTTTTATGGCGATGCAGTGATCCATGATTTTAACCTCGTAGTACCTCACCCCGAATTATATAAACGCAGTTTTACGCTGATCCCTTTGGCCGAGATAGCTCCTGATCTTATTCATCCGGTATTTAAAAAAAATATTTTGCAGCTAAAGGATGAACTAAAGGATAACTTAATCGTAAAAAAGCATATTTTTGAATAAACACAAAGCTTTTATAATGGCAGATATTTCACCAGATCAGGATCTTGATCTTTCTTTTTTATACGAGATTGCTGATGGGAGCGACGATTTTATTGTCGACTCGATAGGGATGTTCCTTGAGCAATCGCCCGAATTACTTAATACTATCAGCAGCGCATTAAATAACCAGGACTGGGCATTGGCCGCACAGGCTGCTCATAAATTAAAACCCAACCTTGGCTTTTTTGGTATGCCCATAAGTCAGGCTACTATACAGGAAGTTGAATTAGCCTGCAAAGCAGGTGGCGAAAACCCAACTGAGATATTTGAAAAGTTTAACCAGGTAAACAGCATGGTATCGGCAAACCTGATCACTTTAAAGGAAATTAAAGCCGAGAAGGAAGCGAATCTTTAAGAAGAACCATGATTTTTAGGATTAGGGGATTACCCTGATGCTATACATAAAGCAAAAGGCAAGAAAAACTTCTTGCCTTTTATATTTTATAAAGTTTTTAATTGTTTACGCAGATAAAAAATCTTTCAGCTTTTACCTTTCGCCTTTAACCTTAAACAGCTTCTATTTTAAAAGTATAGCTTTCCATGATCAGGTTAGCCAATAGGTTTTTGCAGGCCTGGTCAACTTTGGCGCTGGCGGCTTCAGTATTTTCGGCTTCTATTTCAAGCGTAATATGTTTGCCAATGCGCACGTTATGAATTTCGGCTAAACCAAGGTTTTTCATGCTACCGGTTACTGCTTTTCCTTGTGGGTCAAGTATTTCTTTTTTTGGCATTACGTCGATTTCAGCCTGGAACTTTGTCATTTGTGAGTTTTGTTTGAATTAGAGATAAGGTGATATAAATAAATATAACCACCGGAACGGCCACAAATTTAAAGAATAGTATGAGTATTGCCGAAAACAAGAGCAGTAGATAACGGAAAATGTTTTTGTTAAAGTCGCGGTTCTTAAATTTAAGCGACATTAACGGTATTTCTGATACCAGCAGCGTACACATTATTAAAACCAAAACTGTTAGAAAGTATGGGTTTAAGATATAATGTGCCAAAGCATCGTACTGTTGCACTATTAAAGGTAATGATGCTATCAGTATAGCGTTTGCCGGGGTAGGCAGGCCTATAAAACTATCCGATTGTCTTGTGTCATTATTAAATTTAGCCAGCCTTAATGCCGAAAATACGGGCAGTAAGAATGCCACAAAGTTTAATAATTGGCTTACTCCATTTATTTGCGGGGCCTGTAAAAATAACTCGTACATGATAACAGAAGGCAATACGCCAAAGCTTACCATATCGGCCAGCGAATCAAGATCTTTACCTATAAACGAGTATGAGTTTAAAACCCTCGATGCAAGTCCGTCGAAAAAGTCAAATATCGAGCTAAGGAAAATGGCATAAGCAGCCACTACCAGGTTACCCTGAAAGGCGAAAACAATCCCTATACAACCGCTAAACAGGTTGGCACAGGTAATAGCATTAGGAAGGTGTTTTTTAACGCGTCTCTTCATTTCGCCATGAAGTTATCATGAATTTATTAAGTAATAATGAAGTTACAAATAATATTCTACTTACCTATAACTTCATTATCGCTAAAATATTACGAATTCATCGAAATCAGAAATTCTTCGTTAGTTTTTGTGCCTCTTATTTGAGCCTGTAAAAACTCCATTGATTCCTGCGAATTCATATCGGCAAGGTGGTTACGAAGGATCCAGATGCGCTGAAGTGTTTCACGGTCAAGCAGTAAGTCGTCACGACGTGTACTTGAAGCAGTGATATCAATAGCAGGGAAGATACGTTTGTTTGATAATTTACGATCCAGTTGCAGCTCCATGTTACCGGTACCTTTAAATTCTTCAAAAATAACTTCGTCCATTTTTGAGCCGGTTTCGGTAAGGGCAGTAGCGATGATGGTTAATGAACCGCCATCCTCTATGTTACGGGCTGCACCAAAAAAGCGTTTAGGTTTGTGTAGTGCGTTAGCGTCAACACCACCTGATAATATTTTACCTGATGCCGGGGCAACAGTGTTATAAGCACGGGCTAAACGGGTGATTGAATCCAACAGGATCACTACGTCATGACCGCACTCAACCATACGTTTGGCTTTTTCAAGCACAATGTTGGCAATTTTTACGTGGCGCTCAGCCGGCTCATCAAAGGTTGATGAAACAACTTCGGCGCGTACGCTGCGGGCCATATCGGTAACCTCCTCAGGGCGCTCGTCAATCAGTAATATAATAAGGTATACTTCGGGATGGTTTTTGGCTATCGCATTTGCCACATCCTTTAATAACATGGTTTTACCTGTTTTTGGCTGTGCCACGATCAAACCACGCTGACCTTTACCAATAGGCGAAAACAGGTCCATGATACGGGTTGAATAATTGTTCGGATCAGTGAACAGGCTCAGTTTTTCTGATGGGAATAGTGGCGTTAAGTGATCAAAAGGAACGCGGTCACGTACTTCAGCAGGGATGCGGCCATTAATGGCCTCAACACGTACCAGCGGGAAATATTTTTCGCCTTCTTTTGGAGGGCGGATGCTGCCTCTCACAGTATCACCTGTTTTAAGGCCGAATAATTTTATCTGTGATTGTGAAACGTAAATATCATCGGGAGAGGTAAGGTAGTTGTAGTCAGATGAACGAAGGAAACCGTAACCATCAGGCATAATTTCCAAAACACCTTCGTTTACAATAACGTTATCAAAGTCGAGATTGATTGGGATCTCCTGTGCTTTTTGCTGATTTTGATTGCTGTTAACCCTACGCTCAAATTTTTGCGGGCGGGCTTCCGGAACAACTTCTTCTGTGCGTGTTACCGTTTCGCCTGCCTGCGGAGCTTCTGTTTCTGCAGCTACAGCAGGAGCTTCAGTTTCCGGGTCTTCCTGTGATGGCTCATCATCTTGCGCATCAAAAAGATTGGTATCGTCCAATGGAACTTCAACACGTGGTTTTGATGAATCTTTAGTTTTTATAACGCGGGCCCTTTTGCGGGGTTTTTCGGCGGTTTCGGCAGGTTCTTCGCCTGGAGCGGGAGTTGGTGTATAGTTTGATTCAACAAGGTTTTGTTGAGCCCTGGCGGCTTCAATAAGCTGTTGTTGTTCAATAATGCGGGCAACAAGCTGAGCTTTACGTAGTTCGTCGGCCTCAGCAATACCTAAATTTCTGGCAATTTCGCGCAACTCAGAAACGAGTTTGTCGTTCAATTCAATTTTATCAGACATGATATGAATTATAGTTCAATGGGATTTTTTAATTGTAATGTGTTTTCAAACGGCAAAAATTTCTATGCAAGTGTTAAAGCTTTGAGCACATGTAAAAACATATGAGGCTATAATTGAAAGAAATTGATCTTGAAACCTTGTTTTTAGTAAACATCCAAACCCATGCAAGTATTATATGAAAGTGATAATAAAAAGCGTGGTGATTTAAATTGTTTCTTTAGTGCAAGAAAAATTCAATGGAAAACGATGCAAGTGTAAACAATTATTCTTTAATTTCAAATTAATTAAATAAATATCACCTATATCAGAACACATAAGCCAAATTTTTAGTTTTTTTGACAATTAAAATATTATTCAGCCGCTGATGATGTCTCGCCAGGAGTTAATTGAACAGATCAAAAAGAAGAAATCGTTTTTATGTGTTGGGCTTGATCCCGATATCAACAAGATTCCCGAATTTTTAAGATCATATCCCGATCCCATACTTGAATTTAACAAACGGATCATTGATGCTACGCAGGACCTCTGTATAGCCTATAAGCCTAATGCCGCTTTTTACGAGGCTTATGGAATAAGAGGACTGCAAAGTTTAATTGACACGTATAAATACTTGCCTAAAGATTGCTTGAGCATCATTGATGCCAAACGTGGTGATATCGGCAATACATCCGATAAATATGCCAAAGCATTTTTTGACGAGCAATCGGGCGGAATGAGCTTTGATGCTATCACCATTACACCTTATATGGGTAACGACAGTGTTACGCCTTATCTTGCCTATGATGGCAAATGGGTCATCATTTTAGCGCTTACCTCATCGGTTGGGAGTAAGGATTTTCAATACCTGCAAACAGGTGATGGCTACTTATATGAAAATGTAATAAGAAAAGCCAATACCTGGGCCGGTGCCGACAGGATCATGTATGTAGTAGGCGCTACCAAAAGCACCGAGTTCACCAACATCCGTGCATACGCACCCGATAACTTTTTACTGGTACCTGGAGTGGGTGCACAGGGCGGAAGTCTGGAGGAGGTTTGCAAATATGGTATCACTAAAGATTGCGGCCTAATTGTAAACTCATCCCGTTCAATACTATATGCCAGCAATGGCGAAGATTTTGCTGATGCCGCCCGTGCCGAAGCGCTCAGCTTGCAGCAGCAGATGCAGGTGGAGCTGGAAAAGGCCGGGGTGATATAATGTAAGTTGAAGCGTCTGCTAAAAAGCACGTTCAAGCGTCCACGCTTGAACGTGCTTAGAGGGGCATCCACGTTTGAATGTGCTTAGAGACCCACACCTGAACATGTAGGAAACTAAAAAGCCCGAAGTTGTTAAAACTCCGGGCTTTCGGCTTTCAGCCTTAAGTTTTATTCAAAATATTCCTTCATCCGTTCAAAGAAACTTTTCTCGTTTTTGCCCGGATTGGGTTTAAAGTTAGGGGAGCTTTGTAATTTTTCCAATATCTCGCGCTCTTCGCGGCTTAGCGCTTTTGGTGTCCATATGTTGATGTGAACCAACTGGTCGCCTCGATGGTATGAATTTACTTCTGGTAAACCTTTACCTTTCAGGCGCAGAATCTTGCCACCTTGTGTTCCTGGATCAATTTTTATCTTGGCTTTGCCATCAATAGTGGGTACTTCAACAGATGTACCTAAAGTAGCATCAACAAAGTTTACATGCAGGTCATAGATCACATTGTTACCATCACGTTTAAGTGTTTCGTGAGGTACTTCTTCAATCAGGATGATCAGATCGCCGGGAACACCGCCACGTGGGGCCGCGTTACCTTTGCCGCTCATGCTCAGTTGCATTCCTTCGCTTACGCCCGCAGGTACCTGTATGGTGATCAGTTCTTCACCGCGAACAACGCCATCACCATGACAAACGGTACATTTTGACAGTATGGTTGAACCTTCGCCGTTACAGGTAGGGCAGGTGCTGGTAGTTTGCATCTGACCCAAAATAGTATTGGTTACCCTGCGTACGGCTCCCGAGCCACCGCAGGTTTTACAGGTTTGGAACGATGATTTATCCTTTGCGCCGCTGCCGTCGCAGGTTTTACAGATGATCTGTTTGTTAACCTTGATCTTCTTTTCGGCGCCGTTGGCAATTTCTTCAAGGGTTAAACGCACTTTAATGCGCAGGTTGCTGCCACGGGCAACGCGCCTGCCGCCGCCACCGCTTTGACGACCGCCGCCAAAGAAGCCTTCAAACGGACTGCCGCCGCCAAAAATATCGCCAAACTGGCTGAATATGTCGTCCATATTCATGCCGCCGCCACCACCGTAACCACCGCCATTTGCCGACGATGCGTTGGCCGCGTGACCAAACTGGTCATACCGCTGACGTTTTTCGGGCGTACTTAGTACTTCGTAAGCTTCGGCAGCTTCCTTGAATTTTTCTTCAGCTTCCTTATCGCCCTGGTTTTTATCCGGGTGATATTTAATAGCCATTTTACGATATGCCTTTTTTATGTCATCAGCACTTGCTCCTTTAGCAACTCCAAGCACATCGTAATAATCTCTCTTAGCCATAATGTTTTAAATTTCGGATTCCGAAATTCAAATTTCGGATTTGTTATTGTATTAATATTGTGTAAGATCAGGATGGACGTTCATTGATGGATAAATCCGAAATTGAAAGTCCCAAATCCGGAATCAGTTACGCTCCAACTACCACTTTGGCAAAGCGGATCACTTTGTCATTAAGGGTATAGCCTTTTTCCATTTCGTCCATTACCTTGCCTTTAAGGTCGTCTGTAGGTGCCGGAATATTGGTAATAGCTTCATGCAGGTCGGCATCAAAGGCATTGCCTATTGATGGCATCTCTTTCAAGCCTTTTTGGCTTAATATGTTTTTTAGCTTATTTTGGATCAAAGTAACGCCCTCTTTAACAGGAGCAACTTCGGTAGCCTTATCCATGGCACGCTGTGCGCGTTCAAAATCGTCGAGTACAGGCAATAAAGCCACAATCACGTCTTTACCTTCGGTTTTGCGGGCTTCCTCGCGTTCTTTAATGGTACGCCTTCTAAAGTTATCAAATTCGGCATATAAACGCAAGTACTTGTCATTAGCCTGTGCCAGTTCGTCTTTCAGCTTTTCTTCGGCTGTTGGTGCAGCAGCAGTTTCCTGTTGGGTTTCTGTAGCCTCTGTTACCGGGGCTTGTTCCTGCCCTTCATCTTGTAGTTGCTCTTTATTCACTTCGTTTATATTTTCAGTATTATCCGTATTTTCTTTCTTCTTTTTCTTCAACATATCGTTAAATTTCATAGCGAGTAGTGCCAATCAAGTATCCTGCCATAGCTGCAAAGCGGTCAAGCTGTCAGTGGCATGAAGCAATTTTAAGAAATGGTGACATAATGCACCGCTGATTTGTCACCGCTGGTTTTTTGATTGCGATGATTGCGTTGATCCCTTTTGAAGCGCGTTTATGATTTTGTTAGCCGGCTTTGTTTCGATCT
>NZ_DASVOB010000287.1:0-15565 GCF_036383575.1 Mucilaginibacter sp. | reverse complement strand
AAACTCATTTTATTTATTTCATCTAATTTCTGAATCTCAAAAATCAATTCAGATGGTTATTTAGTCCCGGGCTTTCGATCAATAAAAAGAACGATCTACCCCATATAACAGGGTAGATACGTTCAAATCAAAACAACAATTAAAACAACAATTATCTTCCGGGGTATTTCTTTTAATAATTTTGGTACTCTTATATTACCATTTAGCTTTTTTAATTACTTAAGCCTGATTTCACTTAAACTGCATCCCTGGGCCACCATCGGGAAAACATTATTTTCTCTTGTTACCATTACCTCAAGTAAAAAAGGGCCCTTACTGTTCATCATTTCATTTAAAGCTTCCGGTAATTCCTCACGATCTGATACACATTTCCCTTTAATCCGGTAAGAGGCAGCCAACGTTACAAAATCAGGGCTTTCGAGGTCCGAAAATGAATACCTGCTATCACTAAACAACTCCTGCCACTGGCGGATCATTCCTAAATAGCGATTATTCAATACGATGATCTTAACATCCACCTTGTTTTGCATGATAGTGCCTAACTCCTGTAAAGTCATCTGAAAGCCCCCATCACCAGCAATTGTAATTACAGGTCTGTGGGGAGCGCCATATTTCGCGCCGATTGCTGCAGGCAGGGCAAAGCCCATGGTACCTAAACCACCGCTGGTTACATTACTCCGGGGTTTATCCATTTTTGCATAGCGGCATGTTACCATTTGGTTCTGGCCAACATCCGATACAATAACGGCCTCACCCTTAGTGAGCACATTGAGATGACGCACCACCTCTCCCATAGTTATTTCGCCCGATGTTGGGTTTAATTCGAGCTCAATAACGATATCGTATTCTTCCTTGTAGCGCGTTTTAAACTCAGCCAGCCAATCAGTATGCTCCTTTTGTTCAATTAAAGCAGTGAGCATTGGCAAAGTCTCTTTACAATCGCCCCAAACAGGCACTGCCGACTTTATATTTTTATCAATTTCGGCGGGATCAATATCCAAATGAACCACTTTTGCCTGCCTGGCATATTTATCCAAACGGCCTGTAACCCTGTCATCAAAGCGCATTCCTATCGCAATCAGCACATCGCACTCGTTGGTTAATACATTAGGCGCATAGTTGCCATGCATGCCCAGCATCCCAACATTAAGCGGATGATCACCCGGGATTGCTCCAACACCTAAAATTGTCCATGCGCTTGGGATACCCGACTTTTCAATGAACGCTTTAAACTCAGCCTCGGCACCACCTAAAATCACTCCCTGCCCCCATAACACCAATGGCTTTTTAGCCTGGTTAATTAATTCGGCCGCCTTTTCGATGTATTCAGGGCGTACAATTGGCTTTGGCCTGTAGCTCCGGATATGATCGCATTTAGTATAACCCTTATAATCAAATAACTGCAATTGTGCATTCTTGGTTATATCAATCAGCACTGGACCCGGGCGACCGCTGCAGGCGATATAGAAGGCCTTGGCTAAAACACCCGGAATTTCTTCAGCATCCGTTATTTGATAGTTCCATTTAGTTATAGCACTGGTTATATTGATGATATCCGTTTCCTGGAAGGCGTCGGTGCCCAAAAGATGTGCATAAACCTGGCCGGTAATACAAACCACGGGAGTACTATCTATCATGGCATCGGCGATACCTGTTATCATATTTGTTGCACCGGGTCCACTTGTTGCAAGGGCAACCCCTACCTTCCCTGATGTGCGGGCATATCCCTGTGCCGCATGAATAGCGCCCTGCTCATGCCGGACTAAAATATGTTCGAGCTTTTCATTGTAGTAGTACAGCGAATCATATATTGCAATGTTGGCACCTCCCGGTACGCCAAAAAAAGTATCAACGCCTTCGGCAACCAATGCCTCCAACAAAGCTACCGATCCAGAGATCTGTTTCGTTTCACTCGTTGATATTGCTGTTGCTTCCTGTTGTGCAGTTTTCATTTCGTTTAGTTTTCGTTTTTTGAATATGTGCCGTGGTTTAATTCCCGAATCTGTGCGCTGTATGATTTCAAGCAAGATTCATATAACCTCAATTGCAAATTTAGACCGCTCGTTCCAGTATCTTTTTTCAGACATAGCCAAAGTTTTTATCATTCCAGCCAATGCGGTAGCCACTTTACAGATTTCTAAAGGGCATGATCAGGCGTTTATTCCAGTGTGCATATGTTTTACCAATGGCGGGGATCACAAGGATCACCGCTGCAAGCACAAGTGTTATGATCGCGAAGACCATAAACATTGCCCGATTTGTTAGCAATTGGCTTTGCTGTGTCAGATTTTGCCATATAGCTGCATTGGCTAAACCCGAAGCTTGATCTGCTGAAAATCCCTTTGAGGTATAAAGCGCCCGGTAGGTATTTAAACGTACAATTGTATTTTGATTATCAGACGTAAGGTATCCAAGAAAGCCTTCTTTAAAATATTGATTAAAGTACAATTGCAGGTTATAAAACCCTGCGAATGAATTTAAAGTGGAGGTAAAACGCGTACATGCCGCTATTACCAGGCCGGTTGTACCTGTGTAGGCCGGTGCCGATGTAAGTACAAATATCATAATGGGAACGAACAAAAGTCCTGAAGCTACGCCCTGCATAAATACCGGAAATAGCAGATCGGTAAATGATAAGTCGGGCGTTAATAAAAAGCTCATCCATATATTGAATGCTCCCATCAACACAAATCCCACTATCAGCAGCACCTTGATCGTTATTTTTTTTGCAAGCAGCAGTCGAACTGCAAACACCAGCATGCCAACCATCCCCGTTATATTACATAAGGCAAGTACCATCACCTGTAGCGCACTCCACTTGAGTACACCACCCGCGTAACCATAAATAAGATTGATACTGTCCTTACATCCATAGTAAATGGCAAGCAAACAAACGGCAATTACAAAATTCCTTGATTTGATCACCCCGAGATGAACCACCGGCCTTTTTACGATGTGTTGCCTGTATAAAAACAACGACGATCCAATCACTGTAGCAAAAGCGCTGTAACAAATCCGCGGGTCATCAAACCAATAATATTTTGACCCATAAATAATTGTATAAGCCAGTGAAAGTGCACTAAAGGCAAATATCACCATCCCGCCCCAATCTATTTGATACAGTGGATAGCGCTTATGTACCGACGACCGCTTCAGCATGAGCAAGGTGATGAGTAGCGTTACCATCTGAAACCCTATAAGGTAATAGTAAGTAACCTTCCAATCTGCCGATTCCACAACCACCCCACCAACAAAACCGATCAATACAGTATTGCTCAGCAAGGTTCCGTAAAATACCGCCGGTGCTATTGTTTGTACACGTTCTGATGGCAAACGCGAAAAGATGAGCAATAGCCCGAACACAATCACATTCCCTGTCACAATTCCCTGAAAGAACCTTATCACAAGAAACAAAGTAATATCCTGGCAGTGCAAACACACAAAGTTCAGCACTATGGCCAGCATCATACTTGCCAATAAATAACTCCGTGTTTGAAAGTATTTGAAAAACCGAAACTGTACCGGTAAAACAGTAATAATACCGGCGTAAGTTGACATAACTCCAAATTGAATATCTTCCGGCTGTGCACCGAGATAAGCAACAATATAATTCTGGGTAAGCACAAACATCCCCAGCTGTACCAGGCCCGACAGCAAAATCATGAACAACGCAATGCGCACGCCCCAATGCCAGCCTGTTATCCAATCTTTAAAGTATACCGATTTCATGATTATGATTTCTTTTTAACAGCTACGGTCACGTTCATTCCGGGCACTACGTTAGCCGACTGTTCATCTGCAAACTCAATTTTTACGGGTACCCGCTGAATGATCTTAACAAAGTTCCCGGTAGAGTTATCGGGTGGTAAAAGCGAGAAACGAGAACCGGTAGATCCTGCTATAGCCATGATCTTTCCTTTAAATATTTTATCATTTATTGCATCTACTCTTATCTCTACAGGCTGCCCTACATACATACCAGCCACTTGTGTTTCCTTATAGTTTGCGGTAATCCATTTTTCTTTTTCGTTAATGATACTCACCAATGGTTGCCCCGGCTGGATCTGTTGCCCCTCTAAAATATTTTTACGCCCCAGCCTGCCGGTGTACGGCGCCCGGATGATGGTATAAGATAAATTAAGCCTTGCCAGCTCCAGTGCAGCTTGTTTACGCTTTACGTCTGCCTGCAATACACCGAAATGCGTTTTTAGCTCTGCTATTCGTGCCTCATTGGTCTTCAGGCCATTTATTGCAGCACTGTAATCACTTTCGGCCACGTCATAATGTGCTTTAACCAGTTCCAGGTCGGCACCCGTAGCAGCATCTTCTTTCACCAGGTTGGTGTATCGCCTGATATCCTGTTGCTGCTGTACGTATTTAGCCTGCGCACCTTTGATTTGGTCCTGGTTGATATGCGTACCTGTTTCGGCCGAGCGAACTCCGGCTGCAAGCACGGTTAGCTGGGCATGGGCATCGTCCATGGCGGCTTCTGCCGCCTCCAGTTGGGCACGATACTCCCTGTTGTCAAGCATAACCAGTGTATCGCCTTGTTTAACCAGTTGATGTTCGTTAAAATAAACATGCTGGATATAACCACCGGCCCTTGCCGAAACCGGGTTAATATATGATTCCACCTGGGCATCGTTAGTTTCTTCGTAGTGTTTGCTGTATTTCAAATACTGAAAAAAATACACAGCCCCTGCAACTAACAAAACTGCCGCAATAACCGTGATAATGATATTACCCGGATGCGTTTTATGATTTTCTCTTTTCATTTTTTTAATTGTTGATTATAAATTCCCGCTGGTATAAAGGATGTGATAGTAAATAGCAAGTGCATCAGTTTGTGCTTTAACCAGGTTAAACCTCGATTCCTGGTACAGGTTATCCGCATCAAGCAGATCCGTCAACAGGGAAAGCTGATTTAAATACTTGGTATTCACTATCCGGTAATTGACCTGTGCCTGCGCTACAGAGTGCTCATTAACCGAAATGCGGGTAAGCGCTTCGGCGTACTTTACATAGTAAGACTTGATCTCTGTTTTTACCTCATCGGTATAAGCCTCTTGCCGTACCTCCAGTTCTTTTACACGGAGCTTGCCCGCTGCCACCTTACTTTTGTTGTGGTAAAGCGATGAGATGCTATACTGTGCTTTCAGCCCAACAAAACCGATGGCATAAGCCTGGTTAACCGGCGGAAAGACCAGGAAATTAGGGTAATTAATGCCATAGGCACTGTAAAAACTTAAACTTGGCATGTTAGCGCTTTGCACAACTCTGAGTCTTGCCCGTTGCGTTTCCACATTTTCTGCTGCCTTTTGCACGCTGTATGACGAAACCCCGGCGGCTTCGATAAACGGCAGCAGCGAAAGCGCTTCAGGCTTGGGCATCCCGGCCGAATCAACCGGCGAGATCCGAACAGAATCAGGAACATTCATTAAAACATCCAATTTCTGGTTCGCGATGGTGATATCGTTTTCATTTTGCTCCAAGGCAAGCTGAACGTTTGACAATGTCACTTCGGCCCGCAGAACATCACTTCTGGTAACTTTTTGATTTTTGTAAAGCGTATTAATGTTATTCAACCGGGTTTGTGCTCTTTTAAGCTGATCGAGGATAAATTTTTGCAGATCGTTGAGTTTAACCAGGTCAAGGTATTGATCCGCTGTTTGTAAAGCAATATTTCCCGACTGATCACGTGCATTCAGCTTTGCTGCATTTAAGTGCGAAGACTGTTCCTTTTGCAATGCCCTAAGCCTTCCGCCGCTGTAAATATTAAAGGATGCATCAACCCCTAAATTGGCAGCATTAGCCGTTGGCGGTGTGGATATTGTGGTGGCATGGCTAAGCCCCTGTGAAAAGAGCGTCAAGTTTGAGAACCGCTGATACGAGCCTCCAACATTAACAGTTGGTAATGCCGCTTTGAAAGCGTCCTTACGATCTTCGACGGCGGCGCTTTCTTCAATGTTTGCAGCCTGTACCCATTTATTTTGATTTTTAGCAAATTGTACTGCTTCTGTAAGCGTAAGCTTATAGCTATTGCCCTGGTGCTCCTGGGCACGGGCCGTTATTGGATTTAAGATGAGAATAGTCATCATTAAAACGAAACCCAATAAGATATGATTTTTTAAATTTGTCATGTTTCAAACCCTCTTAAAGTTTTGATATGACAAATCTCCCCCTAATCAACAGGGAAAAGTAGACCGAACAGACTCAGTATTCGTCGAAATGGCTTATGTTGATTTCAAAGAAGAGATGGATTTCAATCGAATTTTTTTCGGTATTCAACCGGCGACATTCCGGTTCCTGCCCGGAAGAATTTTCCAAAAACAGACTGATCTGAAAAATTCAGTATTCCGCTGATCTGCGATACGGTGAGTGTTTTATTCTGCAGCAAAACTTTAGCCTCCAGGATAATGGCGTCATCGATCCATTTTCCTGCCGATCTGCCGGATTGCTTTTTAATGGCTGCCGAAAGAGATTTAGGGGTTAAATGAAGGTGATCTGCGTAAAAATCAAGCTTACGTTCCTCCTTATAATTCTTGCTTAGGAGATGCCTGAATTTTGCAAATAAAGGGTGGGATTTTACAGACGATGATATTTTAGAAAGATGCTGCCAATGATACGCGTCAACTTCATAAACAAGGGAAAAAATGTAGCTTCGAATGATATCGGGCTGGTTGTAGCCTGATCCGGATTGTGTTAGCTGAATAAGCTCATAGATCCTCCTGAATTTATCAGCGCCAGGTTCATCCAATGGCAAAACATGAAGGTCGCTGTTTTCAAAAAAGTCATACCGGGTAAGAAAGAAAAGATCGGCGTGCCGCTCCAATAAAAATGAATCTTTAAAAAATATAACATCCATTTTAAGCAGGTCGCTGCTCTTGGTAAAATACCTGATGACTGAGGGAGCTAAGGTTATAATTGATGGTGCTTTAACATCCCAAACGGTAAGGCCGGTGTTTAGTTTTACCCCGCCTTCCCTTATATAAACAATAGCGTAGCTTTCTGCCCGGTACGGCTCTTCGTGATATGGACTATTGCCGGAACTAACGAAAAGATATTCCTTATTACTATCAGGCACAGAGAACAACCGGCTGTGTCTTGAAAGCGAAAAGGTTTTCATGGGATCCATCAATGCAAAATTACAACATTAGGCTTGTTTTTGGTCGTTTTGCCTTTTTATATAAAAAGTGTGTTAAACCGAAGAGGGCCGATGAAATTCTAAATCGAAAACCGCCCCCGTTTACAACAGGGGCGGTTTATAAAGATCCGTTCGGGCTTACGCAGACTTAGGCACCAGGGCTTCACCTTCAAACACAATTCCCGGCCAGCCATGAGCCATAAATTGCCGGATATTCTGATGGTCGGAACCGTCAGGAGTTGTCAGAACCGCCTTGTAGTATTCTGCAAATAAATAAAGCGTATCTGCCTCACTCAGGCTGTTAATTTGAGCAAATGCGAAAACCCTGGCGCTGCCCTGGTTCTGCGTGGCTTCATTGTAAATATTGCCATTTTTAAATGCTGTCGGCTGATGCTCGTAATTCGTCGTTATAAATTCGATAACTTCATTAAATGTTACAGTACCTTCTTTTAAGGCAGTAAGTAAAGCAGATAATTGTTCTTTCATTAAGAGAGTTTTTTGCGAAAATAAATTTAAAAACCGTTATCAGCACAGGTTATTGATTTAAATTTAGAGAGAACGGATGAAGGTGGCATCTGAATTTGGCACCCCTTTATTGTAAATGTGCACTTTCATGATGCATCAAATTTCTTTATATTCAGTGCTGTTATGAAACGTTACCTTATCCTCTTGATCACTTTTTGCGGCTTGTTTACCAGGGTTTGCGGACAATCGTCATCCGCGGCTATTGACTCTCTCATAAAATATCGAATTATAACGGCTAAACAACGCCCCATACTGGAACGTGAACTCAGGGATAAGTCGCACTATGCTTCTGATCGCTCTCTGATCCTTTGGGGCCTGTATAGTATTATATTGCAAAAAACATTTCATATTAACCCCCGCAAAACAGGAATTATGTATGCTTACAGTAGCGGTATCCTTCATAAAAAAAGCCAGGACAGTATTAACAGATACCTCCGCTCACAACTGGTGAAAATCAATAACGCAGGATTACTAACCGACAGGGTTTACACTTATGCGCAAAAAGATATAGATAGTAGCCGTTATGTGGCTGAAGTGCAGTTGACGGGGACATTAGCAGAAATGAGTGCACGCCTGGAATGGCTGACGCCTCCAAAACTGCTACCCGTTGCAGAGCAATTACATCAGAACGGTATTGTTAGCGACTCGTCTTTTATACGTTTACAGGACGATATCAAGAACGGCAAAATAGAATCGGCCTTTCAGTTGAATGATTATTGTGAGCTGGACCGGGTATTTGATCTCAATAAATATCCTGATGACCCGCGCTTATGGTTGGAGCAACTTCTTCGCGACATCTCTTCAATTCTGCCAAACCTTCATTTTACGGATTTTAGCTATACCACAGCACCTGATCCTTCCTCATCTATAGCAAGTTTCCCTGCAAGTAAATATAAGGTGAGTTTAGTTTGCAACGGAAAAACTTATAAATATAGTAGTGTTGTATCTACGTTCAACAACAAGCAAGGGCAATTACACTTTATCGACATATTCGCCGAATTTTACTACCGGATATTCAATAAGGTTCTGACAGACCAGCAATCGCCATACAGACTGCACTTGCCAATGTTTAGCCATACCAGCTCGAAGAACGATAACACCCGTCGCTTTGCCCTTATCGCTTTACGGGAAGAACAAATCGAAGTATTTATGAAGGATCCCTGTATGTCTTACATGACGGTAAGCATGGACAATTACGATAACACATTAACATCTGTGAGGGTTGACAGCACAATTGCGGCATGGAAGAATATTGGCCTTTTCAACCATCTTTCAAAAGAAGAGATCAATAAAGCAACGGACGATGCGGAAGCGGACGACTTTTTTTCGATGAATAAATTGTTATCAAATTTCCCCGGGGTGGTCTATCCTTTAGATTCCTTATGGATGAGTGCTGGCTATCCATATAAAGATTTGTTAAATCATCTCTCCAGGATAACACATGGTGCATTTAACCCAACAAAGATCACTCAACAAAAAGTAAAGGGCGGCATCAAACTACAATATCTATGCAAAGGAAAAACTCATTCTAAAAAGTTTAATACTGCAAACGATTGGCTGGATGCTACATTCATTGCCTACCTGGAAGGGCTGAGCAAGGAAAATAATTTGACTGGCAACTTCTATCGTCTTTCGGACAGCTACGTAATTTACCTGAACGCACAACAATATATGTATGCTACAAAATACAAATTACTGGATTTCGGCGAAACCATCCCCGAAAACGTAAAAACAGATTCAGGAAATTAAGATCCATAGCTTTTACCTATTTCTTCTCAAATTTCCATGCATCCAAACCCAATGTATAGCCCCCTTTTTTATTGAGCGATGAGCAAACTAAGCGTATAGATGCCGGGCTTTTAAGATCCGCTTTTTTATCAAAACTTTGAATTTCGAGCAGTTTGTTATTGCTGTAAGCAGCCTGTAAGTGGCCGTTAGCCATTTTTATGGTAATGGGCGGCCAGCGGTCTTCTAACTTTATTACGCCATCGTATTTTAGCTTGTAAACAGGGGTTTCATTTACCAATAAACTCACATCGCCACGGTAATAAGCGGAGTGTAAAAACATACGGGCTATTACTTTTTGTGCTTTATCCAATACCTCCAAGTAAACGCCATTCTTTTCATCAAAGCTATTGCCGGCCCCTACGTTAACACAGTTTTGGGTGTAATTAACAATGCCCGATAATGTCCAGGAAGCAAGGTTAGCCTGATTACCAAGCTCGCGGCTTAAAATAGCCTGATTGTTTTGTTGCCTAAAGTCGATGTAAATATCGGGGTTGGTTTTGCGGTACGTTTTAATATTGGTGTGTATATTCCACCATTGGGTGTATTTATTTGTGCTATCATCCGTAGCCGGCTGCCGTTTCCAGCCGTAGCGGTTATTTTCAAGTGTGCTGTTATATGGAAGATCATCCATAAGTTGGATGGTTGATGACTCACCTGCTGGTTTTAAACTATAAAGTTGTTCGTCAGGAATTACCTGTTCATGCTGACTGGCACTACTCCAATAAAACTGAATAGACCTATTCAAAACCACTCCTGCCGGACATTCCAAACGTACGGCGTAACGTGCCCCCTTTTCTAAAGCAATCCCGGGATTGCCATTTTGGGAAGCTATTAATTTCCCATCAACCCACAGTCTGCAATCGGCAATATGATCACCTTTCAAAAAGAACTCATATTGCTCCGAATACAAGGGACTTACAAAACCGTTATAACTAAGCGATGCCCCCGAAGCTGTCATTATATTTTTAGTTGAAAAACCATGGGTATTAACAGCCAAATTGATAGGAATAACCTGCTCTTTTATAGTTGTTAACCCGTTGATCTTCCAGCGGTGTACGCCGCCATGCATGCTTTCATCGTTATGATATAAATAAGTATCGCCATTAGGTAATTTTACTACAGATGCAGCAAAGCAGTTACCGGCCATCTCGGCGGCTGCTTCACCACTTCCGGCTTCGGGGCCGGCAACGCCAAACTGGCCAATAAATAAGCCGTCGTCATAAACCTGTGTCCATTTGTTTACTTCACTATTTTTCCAAAACTCACCATGATATCCCCAAAAGATACTGCGCCCGCTTGCCATGGCAATGCAGCCAGGGTAATTGGTATGGTTACCGATATCAAAAGTTCCATCCGATGGGAATGGCCCCCAATATTGCGTAGTCGTGCTCATCGCTGTGCGCCAAAGCAATTTATTACCTCCAACTTTTATCCCCCCCAGGTGCCAGCAATTGGTCGTGGTACCATCAAATAATGAAATAACGCCGGATGAAGTGATCTCGCCCGATCTCAATAAAGTATTATTGCCATGGTAACCCGGATCTGTAGATTCAGCCGGTTGGGTTTGGGCGATAGTATTTTGCGGGCCCCAGATAGGATCACCATCCGGTGTAAATTTCAAGAGCTCTCTCTTAGTAAAAATGGTCGGCACACCTGCCCTGAATGTTGAAACCTTATAGAGTGAACCATCCGGGTATAGCTGGGTATTATCCATAGGGATATCAACTCCGGTTATTCGCATCGGCCCGGTTTTGGGTAGTTCAACCAGTTTCCAACTAAAAAACGACCTAATCCTATGCGCCAGCAAAGCATAGGTTTTACCGTTGCTTAATGTTGTAACGCCCCGCAGCCTGTTGTATTTATCATCATATTCGGCCGGGATATTATGCCCCCAGTTACGCACCAGCTGCCATGAGCCATTGTTAGCCGCCAGTGGCTTATTGTAATCCACCTTAAATTCAAGGTAATCAGAAAACACGCGCGAGGGATCATTAGCATCAACAAACGAACTATAGGAAGTTTGCAGGTACATGATGCGGTCAATAAACTTTCTGTCGCGTGCAAAATGCTGTGCCCTTGAGTTACCGGCATCTTCCACCCAAAAACTACCATCGGGCTGAAAGGCAATAAAAGTGCCCGGGCCTTTAGCTTCGTTAAAATAAAACTTATCGTTATGCACATTGGGATCGGTTGCATAACCACCGGCAGTACCATACGTCCACAATGATTTGCCGTTACTGGCGTCGAATGCTTTTAACTGCTGGCTATCACCGCCATCTGCAACCAGGAGGTTTTTACCATTTGGACTTACTGACAGCGCAAGCGGATATAGTAATCCGGCAGGTGTAACGTTCAATGAATTTAACTTTCCACCGGCATCGACAGCGAATTTCTCTACTATCCGTTTACCATTTTTAGCGTAGATGAGCCAAACATGTCCCTCATCGTCGGCGGTTATATTTAACGGTGTGTCAAATGATTGTTTTTGTACGAGGGCACCTGTTGTTTTATCAAGCACATGCAATTCATTCAGATTTTTATGAGCGACAAAAAGAAACCTGCCATGTTTTTGGACGGCGAGGCCTGAGATCTCCGACTTATCATTATTTATATTATCAATAACGCTTTTATACTTACGGCCATATTTTGTGGCAGCAGGCTGTCCGCTGGAAAAACTACTCTCCGAATCATTAGCTACTTTAGTACCAAACACCATCCAGTTGTTAACAACACCGGCATCGTTACCTGCCCAGTAAACATTTATGCCATCTGTAGCCACGTACTTTACAGATAACCCTTTACCCAATACTGCTGTCTTTTTTTGAGGGCTGCGGATGTTAAATTTATAAGTGCTGCCGCTTTGTTCGTTATACCCAACTGCAAAATATCCATTATTACCGCTAATGGCCATCCCGTACATCCGCTCAATAGCATGGTGAACAGATGTGCCGCTAAGAGAATCAGATGTATTGCCGATCACGCCCTCCCATTTATATTTCACATTGTTTGATAATATTTTGACCTCATAACTGCCGTTTGCAGCGAGGCGACCATCATCATCAATACCGTCCCAGGTAAATTGATGAGTACCGGCATTATAGGTTACGCCGCTCCAAAGTGTACGTACCAGGGTCCCCTCTTTTGAATATATGCCGGCACTGGTTTTTGCGTTGCCATCAAGTTTAAAAGTAAATCTGGTTCCGTCCTGAGCCAACGCACGTTGCATGAGCGCAAAGTAAACGCCGGTAAATAAAGCAATAGCAGTAAAGCAGGTTCGGGCCCTTTTTATAAACTGAGAGATTGTTATCATTAAATGGCTCTGTTATAATACCATGTGTACTACAAAGCTATCTTAATATCGTTTGTGGAAATGTACTTTATTAGTGACAATACTATTTTATCCAACCCTGGCCTTTTAGGTAGGCCACAAATTGCGGATTTTGAACAGAAAGCACCGGCAGCCATAACCCCAGTCTTTCCCGTTCCCAATAAGGGCCATCATTGCGTCTGGGGCGGGCAAAGCGATAACGGTAAATAACTGCACGGATGTAACGCGGCGGCTTTCCCGGAAAAGGATTGCCGGCAAATAAATCAACTACACCCGGGTCATTATGCAGCAGTTTCCAGACCAGGTGATACGTCCATGGGTATTGATCGGCTGTTGACATTGCGGCAAACCACATTTGCCAATCCAGCCGTAACTGGTAAGGTGCTACCTGTGGCGGCGGTTGATCCAGCGCCACAGGCAAGCCTTTATAAGGATAAGCTTTCCAGTTGGCGCTATCGGGATTGAGGTCTCTTGTTCCTTCAAAAACTACATTGAAACGCTCCTGCCCCACACTGCCAAATGCCCCGTAAGTATTGACGAGTTCTAAGGGATCAAACGAGGTATTCATAATTTGTTTAGGTGACAAGAGATTGAACGCCGGCTGAAAACTGAGTATCCCGACGATGCAAGTCACTATTATCGCAGTATATTGCATGGGCGTAGAAACCTCTGCCTCCTGGGCAGCCTTCGCAGCTTTGCGTACAAGCACACCCGGTAAAATTTTCGCCCAAAAACTATCATCCATACAAGCCAGCGCAGGTACAATGGTAAGCCAGTTCAAAAACGAAAGGTTGCCGCTCAGGATGATCGCCAATTGGAACAGGATGATGATGGTACCGGCAATATGCCTACCCCGGCGCGGACCAAAAACAAACCACGGTGCCAGTAATTCTGCCAGCCAGTTAAACCAGACACCTAACCGTAACAGCGCATGTGGCAAAAAGTGGAACCAGCGGCTAAGCGGCCCCGGTATGGGCTGGGTTTCAAAATAATAATACAATGCCGTTCCATTACGCCACACGGCATCACCACGGTACTTGATCATCCCCGCGCCGAACATGACCCGGAAGATGAGCCAGCGAAATAGAATAATGATGAGCAAAGGCGGCGGGCGCCTGGGAAAAGGTCGCATATCAAGTAGCGGGCACAAAAAGATAGCAAGAAAACCAGTCTCTGTAAGCTGGATCTCCCAGCCGTAACCGTACCAATCCTGCCCAACATGTACAAGGGATAGATATAACACCCATAACATACCCATCGAAAGCGCATTGGCATAACCAGCCACAACAATTAATGATAAGATCAAGCCTGCCCATGCAACCAGCAACAATGCAAAATCTGAATGCCAAAACCAAAACAGCGAAGGCAACCGGAAGAAAGCCGCTCCCTTTGAACCCAACGCAGTGCTTACCTGTTGCAGGTAATTATCTACCGGCAACAACCCATGTGAACCGATCAATGGCAGTACCTGGTTGATAGCCACAAGAAACGCAGCCGCATAGACTGCGCCCAGCAAACGCAGGAGCACAAAGCGCGTAAGCCAGTACTGAGGTGTATGTTCTTGGCTATCTAACATAGTAATGTGTATTTAAAGTTACAGAGATTTGAAGATTACGGATAGAAATATTGATTACCAATTGGGTATTGGGGCCACAATAAAATTTTTTGCCCCGGCTTAGCGTGTTCCCTACAATAAAAGTAGCCCTGATAATTAATTTTATATATTTATTATATTAAATCTTAATTCTTAAAAATGTCAAACAATAAAAAAAACTGGTATCAAAGGCATATCGAATCAATGAACTTTGGTCAGCGATTGGCCGACTCTGTAGCAGCAGGCATGGGTTCATGGCGGTTCATCATCATTCAAACCCTAATTGTTGCATTTTGGATGGCGTTAAATGTTGTGGCTTTTGTGGGCCATTGGGACCCCTACCCTTACATTTTATTGAATTTATTGTTTTCGACCCAGGCAGCTTACGCCGCACCAATCATTATGATGGCCCAAAACAGACAGAATGAACGTGACCGCGCCCAGGCCAACGAGGATTTTCGTACCAATGTAGAAGCGAAAAAGGAGATTGAAGAATTACAACTGCGCTTGAACACTATTGAAGTAGACAAGCTCGATAAAATTTTGGCACTGCTTGAAAAAATGGATAAAAAATAATCTATTGCCGGTTAGGAACACCAGGCCAATTGCCTTTCGGGATAGTTGGTCTGGTATTTTTCGGAGACCTTTTGCAGAGGACGAAGGTAGGTATCAATCGAAACTATTTTGCATAATGGTTCCTTAACTCTCCGTTGTTTTCAATATAACTCACCCGATCTGTGCCCTCATTGCCATAGCAAAAAAAACAGGATATCCGTTGTTACCCCCCACCCAATGATCACTAATCTATTGACGAACAGCCCTGCATGGTTTTTACAAAAACCAACCGTTTAATCAAATATTGGATGATAGTTTGTAGATTTAAATTATTATGAGAAACCAAACTACCACCAACCAAAGCCTAACCCGCAGACTTATCCGCATACAGTTTATAGCGGGATTGTTGCTTTTAATAATTTCAGGAGCCAGGGCTCAGCAAGTAAAAGACCCTGCAGTTATAGGGCGATGGGATATAATTATCGATAAAGGCGGCAAAAGTCTGCCTTCATGGCTGGAAGTTCAAAAATCAGGCACACATACGCTGATAGGCCGTTTTACCTATGCTTTCGGTAGTGCACGCCCCGTATCGGAAGTTAAACCGCATGATGGAAAGTACAGCTTTTCTATC
>NZ_DASVOB010000286.1:0-5441 GCF_036383575.1 Mucilaginibacter sp. | reverse complement strand
AGTAACTCAGGAATCACAAACGGCGGTGTTGGCTACGGTACTACACGTGCTCCTGGTTTAGCTACCCTGCCATTTTATGGTTCTGGTTATACCATCAACAACAACTTTAACATCGGTATCATCGAGTTAGATACCCGTATAAGCAATAAAGTTTCAAACAAACTTACTGTTGGCTATTCTGCTTTAAGAGATTTCCGTAACTTCCTTGGCAGCTCAACTATACCTATGGTTGATATCGGCAATGGCGTAAGTGATGCCAGCGGTAATGTGGTAACTGCTGCCACCGCGACAGCAACCAGCTTTGGTTCTGAACTTTATACAGCAGGTAACTTATTGAGCACAAATATCTGGCAGTTTTCTGACGACTTGACCATCTTCTCTGGTAAACATGAGTTTACCATCGGTACAAGCAACCAGATCCAAAGCTACACCAACGGTTTTGCTCCTGATTATAATGGTTTATATACTTATAACTCAGCTTCAGACTTCATAAATGGCCTGCCGGCTCAAGCTTATACTTTACGCTACTCTGCAGTTGGCAGCGGTTTCCCTTTTGCCAAAATAAAAGCTTCAATTTATAGCGTTTACGTACAGGATAAATTCCACGTAACTGATAATTTCAGGTTAACTTATGGCTTAAGAGCTGATTATGATGTATTCCCAACTACTTTAGCTGCAAACTCAAATGCTGCGGCTTTAACTTTCCAGGGTGGTACTCGTGTTGACGTTTCTAAATTGCCAAAAAACAGGGTTCAGTTATCACCCCGCGTAGGCTTTAACTGGGATGTTAATGGCGATGGTTCTACCCAGGTACGTGGTGGTTCTGGTTTATTCACAGGTTCTGTACCATTTGTTTGGATCTCAAACCAGGCATCAAACAACGGTTTGTTATTTGGTACATACACCATTACCAAAGCCGGTGCTACCGCTGCTAATGCCGGTCAGTTAGTATTTGATCCAAATGTTAACAAAAACAGGCCTGCAAATGGTGCGGCTGCTACTTCATATGAATTAGATGTTGCCGATCCAAACTTAAAATATCCTAAAATCTGGAGAACAAATATCGCTATCGACCAAAAATTACCATTTGGTGTTGTTGGTACTATTGAAGGTGCTTACACCAAAGATATCCGCGCTATCTATCACCAGAACTTAGTATTGTCTGATGGCTACACTACACTTCCGGGCGTTGAAGGTCAAATACAATACGATTCTAAAAATACAACTCCTGCGGCCTCTGCTGCAACTGCTGCAAATCCATCAATCACCGGTTTATATTATATGAGAAATACCAATAAAGGCTTTTCATACTTTATTACCGGTCAGTTGCAAAAAAGCTTTACCAATGGTTTTGCTGCCAGCGTAGCTTATACCTATACCAAATCGAAAGATGTTAATGACGGTGGTTCAACTGCCGCCACCATCTGGAGCACCAGGTATGTTGCAGGTAACCCTAATGCCGATAACCTTTCAAACAGCTCATATGTGCAGCCAAACCGTATCATCGCAACTGTATCATACCGTAAACAATGTTCTAAAAACGCAGCAAGTACTGTCGGTTTAGTTTTTGAGGCATCTAACAATGGTGCTATCTCATACATCACTTCAGGCGATCCTAATAACGATGGTGGTACTAATGATTTGATGTATATTCCAAAAAACCAGGGCGATATTCAGTTGGTTAGAGCATCTAATGCAACAAATGGTACTCCTGATACACGTACGCCAGCTCAGATCTGGACTCAGTTAAATAACTTTATTAACCAGGATTCATACCTGAGCGCACACAGAGGTCAGTATGCTGAAAGAAACGGTGCTATATTACCTACTTACAAAAGGGTAGACTTACACTTTGCTCAGGATTTCTTTATTAAAACAGGTAAAGTTAAAAACACGTTAGAGTTTACTTTTGATGTGATCAACTTCACCAACCTGCTTAACCGTAACTGGGGTTTATACCAAACTTCATATAACGGCTTTAATAGCGGAGCTACTACAGTGTTGACTTACATGGGTAAAGATGCAGGTACCGGAAGGGCAACTTACTCTTTCCCTTATCTTGATCCTAACAGTTCAACACCTGTTACCAGCTCATTTAAGCAGGATATCAGCCAGCTGTCGCGTTTCCAGGCTCAGATTGGTGTTAGGTACATTTTTAACTAAGTTATTATTGATTTAAAGAAAGTAGCATTATGAAATTTAATAAAAATATAATTATTGCATCTCTTGGGCTTTTTTCGGGCGTGTTTTTAGAAGCCTGTAAAGATAACAAGGTTACTCCGTTGCCAAACCCGGTAGCAACTACCGGTACGGTTACTACACTTGCCGGAACCGGGGCATTTGGTGCCACAAACGGAAAACCAACCGACGCGTCATTTAATTACCCGAATGGATTAGCATTTGACGCTTCAGGTAACATATTAGTAGCTGACAAAGGCAACAACCAAATTCGTAAAGTTACCACGGCAGGCGTTGTAAGCCTGGTATCGGGTACTTTGCTTTCGGGTAGCTCAAACGCAACCAAAATAGGTGATGTAGCTTCATATAATGGCCCTACAGGCGTTGCTCTTGATCCGTTAGGTAACATTTTAATAGCTGATTTCGGCAACCATACCATCAGGAAAATTGCAACAACAGGTGCAGTTACTTTATTTGCAGGTGTGAGCGGAAGCTCGGGCAATAACAATGCTGTTATCCCTGCTACAGCTACAGCTAACGCTATTAACCCAAGGTTCAATAACCCAGCAGGCCTGGCAATTGACGTTGCCGGTAATGTGTATGTTGCAGATTATGGCAACAACCTGATCCGTAAAATTTCAGTAGTTGACGGAACTATATCAACCGTTGCCGGTAAATCACTTGGAAACGTTGATGGTGTTGGTACAGCCGCATCACTTAACGGCCCTCGTGCTATTGCAATTGACGGCGCAGGTAATTTATTTGTAGCAGACGCTAATAATAACACTATCCGTAAAATTGACTTAACAGGTAGTGTAACTACATTTGCTGGCACCGGAAAAGCAGGTAATGCAGATGGAACAGGTAAAGCAGCTTCTTTTAATCACCCAAGCGGTATTACTATCGATGCTAATGGTAACTTATTTGTAGCCGATGCCGGTAATAACCTGGTACGTAAAATTACTTCGGCTGGTGTTGTTACATCTGTGGCTGGTAGTGGTTATTCTACTTTAGCTACTCCGTTTAACGGCCCATCAGCAGTACTTGCAGATAATGCAGGTAACGTTTATGTGGCTAATACACTTGGTAACCTGATTCAGGTAATTAAGTAGTTAAGGATATAATATTTCAAAGCCCCGGTCAATTGGCCGGGGCTTTTTTGTTGTATTATATTTTGACACCATATTAATGCGAAAAGCGCATTTGAGAATGATAACGAACTATATATAGTTAATTCCTTGATCAACATGCAAAATGACGATTGGTAGCGATGTTTAAGTGTTGTTTATTAAAAATTATTATCCTATCAGGGCTTATAAGTTTTAAAAAGCTTATCCCATAAATTGGTGTAAAAGCCAAAATTATGTTCAATGTCGACATGATGTCGATGATGAAATGAAGGGGTGCCTAAATATTTAAATGGAAACATTTTCCTCACATGCACGGGGATAGGTTCAATACCCAGGTGCCCTGTTACGCCAAAAAATACATTAGCGGTTAGGTAGGCGATTACCGCATAAAAATTAAAGTTATAAGCTAAAAGCATTATAAGCCACAAAGAGCCAAAACTTATGGTTTCGAGCGGATGAAGTACGAATAGGTCGATAGGGATGGGATCTGCATAGTGATGATGAAATTTGTGCACCACTTTATATACAGCCGAATGGTGGATCAAGTAATGGAAAACGAACATAGCGAGATCCATTAATAGAAAAAGCAATATGAAATCAAAAAGAATAGCCCAGTTTATTTCATACGTGAGCTGTAGATATCTTTGCTTAAAAAGCCAGAATCCAGTATAAGTGATAGCTGTATTAATAATGTTGGTAAGCAGGCAGATTAATATCTCGGTCCTGCTGGCTGGTTTTATTGGCTTTCCGTTTAACTTTAATATCAGCAAACCAAATAATAGTGCTAAGGCTGTAACAAGCAGGTTTTCGGCTAAAAATATCACCCATAAGTTTAACGATGATAATGTAGCCAAAAACCTGAGCATAAGCGTTGCATAAATTATTTATTCGTACTCAAATACCCCAAACTCTGAAGTTACAGTCACCTTTTTAGTATCCGCTTTTTCAACCCTGCCTATAATCTGCGCATCAACACCGAAGCTTTTTGAAATGCTGATCAGTTCGGCAGCAATGGCTTCAGGCACATAAAGTTCCATACGGTGCCCCATATTAAACACTTTGTACATTTCCTGCCAGCTGGTTCCTGATTCCTCGTGAATGAGCTTAAACAGCGGAGGTACAGGGAACAGGTTGTCTTTTATAATGTGGAGGCCTTCTACAAAGTGTAATACTTTGGTTTGAGCGCCGCCGCTGCAATGTACCATACCGTGCACCTGGTTGCGGTAACTATCTAAAATTTGTTTAATGATTGGCGCATAGGTGCGGGTTGCACTTAATACAAGTTTGCCTGCAGTTACGGTTTCATTATTGCCAATATCAATAGCGTCAGTAAGGTTTTTACTTCCCGAGAAAATCAGGTCATAAGGAATAGCCGCGTCATAACTTTCAGGGAATTTATCGGCGATGGTTTTATTGAACACATCGTGACGGGCAGATGTAAGACCGTTTGAGCCCATGCCGCCGTTGTATTCTTTTTCGTAGGTAGCCTGACCGTATGAGGCAAGGCCAACAATTACATCGCCGGGTTCAATACGGTGATTTGATATCACATCCTCACGTTTCATGCGGCAGGTAACTGTCGAATCAACAATGATGGTGCGTACCAGATCGCCCACATCAGCCGTTTCACCGCCTGTTGAGTAAATGCCGATACCAGCTTCGCGCAGCTCGGCTAAGATCTCTTCGGTACCATTAATGATGGCTGCTATAACTTCGCCGGGAATAAGGTTCTTGTTGCGGCCTATGGTTGATGATAGCAGGATGTTATCTGTCGCACCAACACAAAGCAGGTCATCCAGGTTCATAATGATAGCATCCTGGGCTATGCCGCGCCATACAGATATGTCGCCGGTTTCTTTCCAATAGGTGTAAGCCAGGGACGATTTAGTACCTGCACCATCGGCATGCATGATATTGCAGTATTCCGGGTCGTTGGTTAATATATCCGGTACTATTTTGCAAAAAGCTTTTGGGAAAATGCCTTTGTCGATATTTTTTATGGCATTATGAACGTCATCTTTGGAGGCTGATACGCCACGCTGATCATATCTTTGCGAAGAAATCATGGGCAAATATAAGGCAATTAGGCTTAATTTTACGAATTGGCGTTCTTGTAAACCGGAAAATTCCGTC
>NZ_DASVOB010000285.1:0-5948 GCF_036383575.1 Mucilaginibacter sp. | reverse complement strand
GAATGGCTCATCAGGATCACCTTATTGCTGGTTGTATTGCCGGGTATTATCCTGTTTTCGTTATCTATCAGTAACGTAAGCGCTGCCGCCGGTTATTATGGCATAAGCCCTAACGATGCGCAGTTTTCGATGATCATCCTGTATGCGGCAACCGCAAGCTTCGTGGTATTGGAGAAACGTTTTTTCAAAAATATAGCCAGTAAAATGTACCTGCTTATCAGTGTGCTGTTATTGGTAACTACCTGTTACATCTGTTATCATGTTCATGTCTTTTTTGTGCTGTTGATCTTTAGGTATATACAAGGGTTATTAACGTGTACAAGTCTCAGTATAACACTTACGCTGATGTTTACCCGTTTGCATAGTGAACGATCTAAAGAAATTGGCTATTCGGTTGTTTATTGTATCCTGCTGTGTGTATCACCGCTGTCAACGCTGTTTACGGCGTCCATTATCGATAACTTTAACTTTAATGTGATATACAAATGTGCCATTTATTCTTTTTTGCCGGGAGCCATATTGATGTGTATCATCATGAACAATGTACGGCTTAACCGTAAACTGCCCTTGTACCAGTTGGATTGGGCCAGTTTTGTGATCTACTCGGCAGGGCTTTGTTTAATTGGTTATATTATGGTTTACGGCCAGCAGTATGATTGGTTTGACGACAGCCGCATCCTTTGTAGTGCTGTAGGAGCCGCAGTATTGCTTGCTATTTTCGTGATCAGGCAGCTTAGTTCCAAGCGGCCTTACTTTCATATCCAGGCCTTTAAATACCGCAAATTTGTGTTAGCTGCGCTGCTGTTGTTTGTATTTTACATCTGCCGAGGCTCGTTTGGCGTTACTACTTCATTTATGAGCAGCGCAATGAGTATGGACCCGATACATGTTGGATACTTGCTTATCTATAATCTTGCTGCTATTATTATAAGTGTTACTATTTCATCAAGGTTTTTACTGAAGAAAACACCGTTACGGCAGATCCTTATTTTAGGTTTTACCCTGCTGCTGGCTTTCCATGTATATATGTGCTTTGTATTTTCAACACAGGTTAATACCGAAGATCTGATCATCCCGGTAATATTACAAGGCCTGGGGGCGGGAATGCTCATGACCCCGGTTATCCTGTTTGTGATATCATCATCTCCTGCAAAGTATGGCACCACAGGTTCGGCTGTGGGTATTTTTATGCGCTTTACAGGTTTTAGCAGCAGCATAGCGCTTATCAATTATTTTCAGTTATACAGGCAAAATGACCATGCTAATCGTTTCCAGGAGCAATTAAGCCAGCTAAACCCGCTTGCTGTTCAAAAATTAGCGATATACAAACAAGCCTTGACAGGAAAAGGTGTAGCTACTGATCAGGCTGCGAAAATAGCCAACGGACTGTTAAGTAAAAATATAGGCGCACAAGCCCAGCTGCGTTTTGCTGTTGATTATTATCAGCTCATCAGCTGGGTGTTGTTAGCTATTATATTGCTGGTTATTTTATTTCCATCAGTTAACCGGACAATTATTAATCTTAAATCAGATCAGCCTGCGGCTGTGGTTTATTAATTGATTTTATTCACTTCTTAAACTTTTTACCGGGTTTTCCAGTGCCGCCCTGATGCTTTGATAGCTTACCGTTAATAAGGTGATCAAAAGAGCACCTGCGGCGGTTACTGCGAAGATCCACCAGGAAATCTCGGCGCGGAATTGATAATGCTGTAACCACTTGTTCATGAAATAGTAAGCAAGGGGAGAGGCAATTAGTAATGATATCATCACCAGTAATACAAAGTCGTTGGAGAGCAATCTCCATAAATTGAATACGGATGCACCCAATACCTTGCGTACGCCAATTTCCTTTACCCTTTGCTCAGCAACAAACGAAGCAAGCCCAAAAAGACCAAGGCATGAAATGATAATAGCCAAGCCGGCAAAAACTGTAGCAAGTCTGCCAATATGTTCTTCAGCTGTAAATTTGGAGGCATATTCGTCATCAGCAAATTTGTACTCAAATGGGGCCGATGGGATGAGTTTCTTGAAAACTGCTTCTATTTTAGGTAAAGCCTGGCTTGCGCTTACATTGGGTTTTATTTTAATGTTGATCAAGGTTGTGGAAACATGGCCTTTGATCATAAATATGGTAGGGTACATTGGCGCGTATGGCGACTCCATGATCATATCTTTAACAACGCCCAATATTTTATAATGCTTTACAGGCTGATTCTGGAATTTCCAACTTACTTCTTCGCCGACAGGATTTTTTAATCCCATGTATTTTACGGCCGATTCATTGATGACAAGGCCCGATGAGTCGGTTATAAAATTCCTTGAAAAATCGCGCCCGTTCACAAATTGCCAGCCGACGGTTTTGCCATACTCAAAGGTTACGGGCAAGGTGCCAAACTGATCCTCAAGGTTAGGTTTTTTGCCGCGCCACGTAAAGCCTCCGTTACCTGAAGCGATTTCGGTGACTTTGCCAAATGATTCGGACATTTCGGTTACTGCGCCTGTGTTTTTCAGCTCGGAGCGGAGCAGATCGTACTTTCCATCAAAATCGCTTGATTTTTTTTCGATCATCACCAGCCCTTCACGGGTATAACCTACCGGGCGGTTTTTGGCTATCTGGATCTGCCTGTAAACTACTATAGTACATATGATAAGGGCGACAGATACAGTGAATTGTGCCACCACCAACACCTTGCGCGGAATGGATGCAAAACGCCCAACCCGGAAAGTTCCTTTTAATACTTTTACCGGGTTAAAGGATGACAGGTACAAGGCCGGATAGCTCCCTGCCACAATACTGGTTATAAAAATAAATACAATCCCGGCCGTCCAGAAGTAAACATTTTGCCATGGTATTAGTATTTGTTTGCCGGACAGATCATTAAACCAAGATAGCGATAAACGTACCAGTATGAGCGATACCACAAATGAAAGCAGCACAACTAAAAAAGATTCGCTGTAAAACTGGCCTATCAGTTGCTTACGCATAGAACCGATGGCTTTCCTTACACCTATTTCTTTAGCGCGTTTTTCTGAACGCGCAGTGCTTAAGTTCATGAAATTGATACAGGCCAGGAGTAACACAAAGGCACCAATGATACCGATAAGGTATAACATTTGCATAGGACCGGTATCGGCAACGCCCCGTTTGTAATTATGCAGGTGCCAGTCGCGCATGGGATGTAAAAACACCTGCGGGTTTAGTTTAGCCTCGTCTTTAAAGTTGGCAAGGTTTTTTAATTCGGCATCTTTAATATTTCTTGAAACCTTTTCAAAATCGGTATTGGGGTTGATCTCCACATAAATTTTAAGAAAGTGGTTTTGCCAGTCATTTGATGCTTGTTTTATCCAGGGATTATCGATTACCCATAAATCGGCAGGCGAGATAAACTTGAGATCTTTGAACTGTGTATTTACCGGCAGATCTTCATAAACACCGGTAACTTTCACATTCAATTTGTTATTGATCTTCATTATCCGGTTTATGGGATTAATAGCACCAAAAAATGCCCTGGATGTTGATTGAGAAAGCATAATAGAATAAGGATCTGTTAACCCCGCCCTTGAACCATATATCATTTTGAGGGTGAGCATTTCAGGCGCACCGGGATCCATGAACAGGCCTGTTCTGGAAAGTTTTTTATCCCCGGCCGACAGGATATCGTCAACATCCCATGAAGCCATGACAATATGCTTGAAATTATCTTTATAGTTGGTTTTAAGCTCGGTTACCATCGGAACCTGCATCGATCCATTTGCAAAAGGCTCTTTAGTATGGGGATCGGTAAGCCGGGTTCTTACCTGGGCAATTCGATCATAGTTTTGATGATATTTGTCGAATGACAGTTCATCCCAGATCCATAAACTTATCAGTACAGTTACAGCCATGCCAATAGCAAGGCCACCGATATTGATCAGGGAAGAAACCTTATTCTTTAAAAGATTTCGCCACGCAACTTTTAAGTAATTTTTAATCATGACATTATGGGTTTAAAGAGGACTAAAAGAATGATCTTGAAGTGTTGTTTAAAATATAGTGCCAATGTGTTAAGTTGTTGGTTTTTAGTGCTTTGTTTTGGTATCTTTACCCGGGGATATATCGAAAGCGTACATGCCCGCGTTCGTTTTTATAACAAGCTTAAAATGAACTATAAATGAATGGCTATGAAGTAACGGGTAAACTTGATAGCCCGGGAGCGGGTGGGATAGAAGGCTCCTTCTTTGTTCAAAATGCTGAAAAAGGAGAAAGGAACTTTTAGCTAAGTTTTGAGAACTGTTTATAAGGAAGTATTATGCCTGTATAAAAATGCAAAATAATGCATTTTTATACAGGTTGATTATTGAATAGGTTATTTAGACTATTCGGTAGAGAGTAATTGAATGTACTGCTCAAGCAAAATGATATATTTATCTTTCCAAACATTTACCCGGGTTTGATTGGGGCGCATTGTTTCCCTGTTTCTTGGGTCGTATGTATCATTAGTCCTTTTCTGGAAATACTCCGGAAACTCACTCGAAAAGTCATGATCTACAATTCGGCCTATCCGGTGAATGATATCTGCGTTTAATTCTTTCCTGTTAAACCACTGGTATACTACACTTCTGCTCACATCTGAATGTTGTGCAAGTTCGGTAATGCTGAAGCCTTTTTTTCTTACGAGTATCTCTACAATTTGACCGTGATGTTTTTGCATAATTTTTAGCTGTAAAAAGTTAAAAAACTAATCCAAAATAAGCTTAGGTATTAGCTGACAGTTAGTTATTAATGGATGCCTAACTTATTGCTAAGTAACCATGTATTACAACATTTATGCCATTGTCCTATTTTTAATCCTGACGAAATTGATAGGAATACTTGATTTAACTATCTCTAAAATTGGTCAGTTATAATAGTGTATTTTCCTGTAGAGAAATATATTTTCTCGTAATTTCTTATTTGGGTGGGGTGTTGTGTATTTAATTACTCCCAGTGTGTGGAATAATGTATACATAGTGTGAAATTTTATACCCTGATTGTGGGTTTTTATCTTTAGCTATGGATTTAAAAATGTGATATTGAAAACAGGATTCACTAATTGATACTAAAATGTTACAATTTTATTGATGGTAATGCAATTGTGAAAAATGTATGCCAAATTTTTGTTCTTAAATGCTGTTATATTAATAGTTAATTGATCTGGAATTAACCTGATGGCCAGGTGATCTGGAATCTCGATATTTCATGCTTTCTATACGAATTAGATAAAGCGATTTAGATGGTATGACTTTATATCCATTGTCGCATTTTTGAACCGGGGAAATCGGGCAGGCAACCTTTTACTGTTCCCAATATAATTATCACTGTAGGCTACTATGACAAATTTAACTGGCTTAGCTGTTTTCTATTATAAAAAGAATTTCCATGCTATATGAGATTGTAAATCAGAGAATAGTGAAAAAAACGACATCTGTGAGAAGCAATTGAATAAAACTGTATAAAAAAATGAATAGGGATATTTTAATAGATTCGCTAAATTGTTAGTACTTTCATAAAAAAATAATCAAAAGATTAAACAATTACCAATGAATACACAACATCCATGGCATGAAGTTTCAACCGGGCCTAAAATCCCGTATGTTGTAAACGCCGTTATTGAAATTCCGAAGGGCTCAAAGGCAAAGTATGAAATAGATAAAGAATCCGGACTTTTAAAGTTAGACCGTGTACTTTTTTCATCTGTAATGTACCCGGCTAACTATGGCTTTATCCCTCAAACCTATTGTGATGATGAGGATCCGCTTGATATTTTAGTGCTTTGCTCGGTTGATGTTTTTCCGATGTCTATCATTGAAGCAAAGGTGATCGGGGTAATGCATATGATCGATAATGGCCAGCAGGACGATAAAATTATCGCTGTTGCCAATAATGACATGTCGGTAAATTACATTAATGATTTAAGCGAACTGCCGCC
>NZ_DASVOB010000284.1:0-2161 GCF_036383575.1 Mucilaginibacter sp. | reverse complement strand
ATAGGCATCCTGTAAACCGGTGTTCATACCCTGCCCGCCAACCGGCGAATGGATATGCGCGGCATCGCCAATTAAAAAGCAACGCTGCTCCCTGAATTTATCGGCCATGCGATGGTGCAGGCGATAGGTGGTGAACCAGTTGGTATGTTCAACGATGATCTGTTGTTTGGTAACATCCCGCAAGTGTGGCAATACCTCTTCAATCAGTAGTTCGTCTTTTTTATCAAACTCATCGGGCAGGTTTCCTACTACACGATAGCTCCGGTCATCGGGCATAGGGAAAAAGCCCGCAAATCCTTTTTTTGAAAGGAACAGGTTAACCTTATCGCCAAAATCAGCCTCTATTTTTATATCAGCTAAATAAAACTGGTGCTGATAGGTATCGCCATTAAAAGGAATATTCAATTGCTTCCTCACCGTGCTATGCGCGCCATCTGCCGCAATGAGCCAATTGCAAGTGATGGTTTGTTTATCCTCACCGCTTTGCAGTTGCAGGGTTACCTTATCGGCATCCTGACTTAGTGATAACAGCGAAGTGTTCCAGTATACCGGGCAGCAGTTGAGGGTAATGAAATCCAGCAATAAGCGCTCGTTTTTGCTCTGCGGGTACATCTGGATAAATGGAAAGGCCGTTTGCGTTTCACCAACATTGGCAAGCGAAAGACTGGCAACCTCTTCACCCTCCTGGTTAAACTGTACGCCGCCTCCCCGTTTGCCATCATTGAGCACCTTATCAATAACGCCCATTTGCCGGTAGATCTCCATAGACCGCGACTGAACAGCCAGCGCCTTTGAGTTTGTGGTTGGCCCCTGCTTGCTATCAATAATTACCGGCTGCACACCATAGCGTAAAAGCTGGGCCGCCATCATCAAACCTGATGGGCCGGCGCCTACTATTACAACCGGGGTATGCTGCTGGCTTATGGTCATTTATTACCGTGATAGAGTAAAAATATGGTTGGACGTTTATGCAATTCCGGAACCTTCTTTTGCCATTCGGCGATAGTTTTGGTTTGTACAAACTCAGTAGCAGCGGTAAGGTCGCAGGCTATACAAAGCTTGGTTTTGGGGTTACCCGTTTTCAGGATCTCCTCCAGCATAGGGTTATTGCGGAAAGGGGTTTCAATAAACATTTGGGTTTGATCAAGCTTTACGGCTGTATTTTCCAGCTCTTTGATCTTTTTAGCACGAAGCAGTTTATCAATAGGCAGGTAGCCATGAAAAGCAAAGCTTTGGCCGCTAAACCCCGAAGCCATCAGCGCCAGCAAAATAGAACTTGGGCCAACTAAAGGCACCACCTTAATACCCATACGGTGGGCTTTATCAACAATCTCGGCACCGGGATCGGCAACACCGGGGCAGCCGGCTTCACTCATCAAACCAACATCATTACCGGCTTGCAGTCCTTTAAAAAAATCGGCCTTGCCCGCATCGCGGTTATGTTTGCCATAGTCGTGGATCACGAGCTCACTTTGCGGGGTTTTCAATCCGGCCTCTTTTAAAAAGCGGCGTGCGGTTTTTTCATTCTCTACAATGTACTCTTTGATACTGTTGATGGTATCAACAAGGTAGGGCGTAAATGATTTTGCGGCCGCGTCATCGGCCAGTGGTACGGGAATTAAATATAGGGTTCCATAGGGCATATTGCAAAGTTGGTGTTTTTTGTTTAATTTAAGCTATCAAAAGGAGGCGGAAAAATGAGGCAATTAGGCGCAAACTGGTTTATTGAAGGTCATATTGATTTTGAATACAAAAAATATATCCTGTTAAGCTACCTTCAGGAAATTAACAGCCACTTTGATAACAGTCGGCTATACCCCAACCTGGCCGACCTGATTTTTCATTATAACAACCTCATCGATTTTAAAAAGAACAAGTCGTTGTTGCAGCAGGCCTTTCCGCAGCGCTTAACCCAGGCTGATATTGATGCAGTAAAGCTCACCTATCAAAAGATCATTATGGATGATCAAAGCATGCAGGAGATTGAACACATCATTACTTATGCTTTGGGCCAAATGGACCCGGCTATTAAAACCGGCAGGGATATTTATGATTTTGTAGAACGCCATGTTAATATTGACCCGGTAGGCATCATCCCCTTAATGCCTTATCACGGATACTTTTCGTTACATAACGGCAAGGAAAGCACCAACCGGATCTA
>NZ_DASVOB010000283.1:0-3206 GCF_036383575.1 Mucilaginibacter sp. | reverse complement strand
CCGAAACAGGCTTTGAGTATCAGCCTACTTTTAAACTCCATTACCGTTTACTGTACTTGCTGCTTACCTGGTTTTGTACCGGCTTTATCCTTACCGCTTATGCACACCTGCTTGTAGGCCTTGTACCATTGGGTAACCCCTACCGCGAATACCTCATCTGTGGCGGACAGGTCCTTTTTCAGGGAGCCGCGATATGCAGCTTTGATCGCCGCAACCTGTGGACCTACCTCGGCAATATGATGACCATCTCTTTTGCCGGTAGTTTATTACTGCTGATAGGTTTGGCTGTGAGTCACTTTTTTCAATTCGGTGCTGCGGTTTATACCTTGTATTTTATGGCGGTTGCCGGGTTGATGTTCCTGGAACACATCCGGCGTACCAAATTGTTGGGGCTGGGCTGGGTGCTCACCGTTACCTGGGTAACTTATCGTATTATTTTATTGTTGCTTATCTTAAACCTTAACTAATCATGAAACCCTATAAAAAAATTGTGCTGGCCGGTGGTAACGGTTACCTCGGTACAGTGCTGGCCAACTACTACCGCGATCTGGCAAATGAAGTGATCATCCTTGCCCGCAAACAAAAACCGGTGAACGGCAATGTGCACACCGCTGTTTGGGATGGAGAAACTGAAGCCGGCTGGACAGTACACCTTGCCGGTGCCGATATGCTGATAAACCTGTGCGGTAAAAATGTGAACTGCCGCTACACCGAAAGAAACAAAAGGGAGATCATCCGTTCAAGGGTGGTACCTACCGAACTATTGGGAAAGGTGATCAATAAAATGGTTAATCCGCCAAAGGTTTGGATCAACGTAACCTCTGCCACCATTTACCGCCATGCCGAAGACTATCCGCAAGATGAGGAAACGGGCGAAATTGGCTATGGCTTTTCTATCGATGTTTGCAATATCTGGGAAAGCACTTTCTTTAAAACCGACACGCCCCATACCCGTAAAATCGCCCTGCGCATGGGCATTGTATTAGGCCGAAGCGACAGCGTTTTTCCAAGGTTACTTAACCTTGTCAAGTTTGGTCTTGGCGGTAAACAGGGCGATGGCCAACAATACATGGCCTGGGTACACGAGCATGACGTAGCCCGCAGCACCCAATGGCTGCTGGATCATCCTGAATTGAACGGCGTATTTAACTGCACCGCTCCCGAAGGTTCAAAAAATACGGATATGATGCAGACTATCCGCGAGGCTTATGGTGCCCCATTGGGCTTACCAGCTCCGCAATGGCTGCTGGAAGTTGGTGCTATGGTGATCGGCACCGAAACCGAGCTGATATTGAAAAGCCGCTGGGTAATGCCGAAACGTTTATTGGATAGCGGGTTTAAATTTCAATATGAAAAAGCTGAACATGCGGTGCATGATATTTTGAGTATAAGGGAATGAATAGTTCGGTAATAGTGCATTTTTTGAACCAGACTGGTGCACGTGAAAATTATCAACAGAACCTTGAAGAATAACAACAATGAAACGACCAGTATATACTATATTCAATGTTATTTATCAAATTATAATATGTTGGCTACTGGTTTTTTTGAACGCATATTATAATGATCTGATTATCCCAGAAAGTTTGGCGCGATCATCGGGAAGAATTGGAATGAAAATACTTATCGCATTGGCCGAAAGTTTATTATTTATATTAATTACCTACGTAATTAATCGAGCCGTCTTAAGTGATCTTGAAGATAAAGAAAGTCAAAAAAGCGTTGCAAACAAAACTGGCAAAGTACAAATAACCATCACAGTGTTTTTTATAGTATCAACAACCCTTAGTTGATAGCTTTAGGTATCATCTTGCGCTCGTTTGCAACGAGCGTTTAATATGGTTTAGCGATTGTATCGCTATGATTGACGTTACAAACGTAAACCCACGTTAAGCACTCGTTGCAAACGAGCGCAAGATACAAATGATTGATGGAGGGCGCGGCAATCGCACGGAAACAGATCCGATCTGTAGAGTATGTTATTACCTCGTTCGGATTAAAATTAGTTATATTAGGCTTAATGAAGTGCTATTTGTCACGAGTATCCGTCCTGCTATTTTTCATCTTACTGGCTGATAGCTTGAATGCACAGGTAAAACCCAATTACTACACCGATTACCACGTACACCTGCAAGACTCAGCCACAGTGCAATTGGGATATCGCATGATGAAGGCTTTCCACCTGAAGGCTACCAAGATGGATTCGCTTTGCTTTGACGCTGACACCATTATCAAGCGACTTGATAAGGCAAAGTTTTATTCGGCCTGGATCATATCAAATGCCTATTGGTTCGGTTCGCCGGTTACACCCGTGCAGAATGAATACGAAGAGGTAAAAAAGCAAAACGACTGGATAGCTGCGCAGGCTGCACGATATCCTGATAGGTTGAAAGCCTTTATGAGCGTTAATCCGTTAAAGCCTTATGCCATAGGCGAGATTGAACGCTGCGCTGCCACCAAACGTTTTACCGGCCTCAAGCTTCATTTTGCCAATAGTAAGGTTAACCTTTTTGATAAAGTCCAGCTTAAACAGTTGCAGAAAGTATTTGCTGTTGCCAATAAATACAACCTGCTTTTGCTCGTTCATTTTCGCAGCAGCGAAAAGTGGGATGGTGCAGCAAACACCGAAATTTTAATAAAACAAATACTGCCTTTTGCAAAAAACACCAAGGTGGTTATCGCTCACATGGCCGGTTGGGGCGGCTATGACCGGCAAACTGATAAAGCGTTGTCTCTAATTGCGGCTTACCTGCATTCCGATAAAAGTCCTCACTTATACCTTGATATCAGCGCCACTTTCCCACTCGGTTCAGATAAAGACCACACCAAATCCATTAAAGGCAGGGTAACCTGGCACCCCTTGACCGCCCTCAAAAAACAGATTAAAAATATTGGTACAGATCATATCGTATTTGGAACAGACTGGCCGTTAATAGATATCGATACGTATGTTAAGGTGTTGGATGAAAATTTAGGTAGACAAACTGCTCAACAAATATTGAACACGCGGGTGACTGCCAATTGATTGTTTAAAACCTTGTTTTGGGATGTAATAAGCCCAACATGTCATTGCGAGTAACCATCAGGGTACCTGAAAAAAAATGTAATGACGTGCCCTGCGATGAGAAGTAAGATATTTGCGGAATAAACAGGGCAAATTAGACACCCCGTATAACCCTTGGGACCTTATAGAGTCCGCTTGCGAG
>NZ_DASVOB010000282.1:0-5726 GCF_036383575.1 Mucilaginibacter sp. | reverse complement strand
CCAGGCCCGGTGCAGGTCGCCTGAGGTACTGGTACCTTCGGCTACCTCGTCGCCGTGTTGCCGGGCTATGTCCGTCAATTCAGCCACATATTGCCTGCTTTCGCCGGCCAGTTTGCTAAAAACGGAGATTAAGCCGTTATCATCATCTTCCAGATCGGTGCCCGCTTTTTCAAAACCGGCTACACGGTCATTATTGATCTTGATAAGGTCATTGACCGCATCGATTGCTTTTTCAGATATTTCCATAGGTAGTTATTTGTTTTAGGTAGATGTTATTTATTAATTTTAACCAGCGTTGCTGTCGTCTTCAATATCGTTTGATGGGTATGTCCTTACTTCGCCGGAGTCCAGCTTAACTACCACTTTATCGCCTATGGTTTCCAGCACCTCTCCCTTTCCGTCAGGGCTAATCACCCGTTGTCCTTTCAGATTATTCATTGGCTAATGTTTAACAGGGCTGCCGGATGTATGCCCTGAAGGGTCAGCATTACCTTTGCTTATAGAATCGCCTGCCGGTCTTCTGGCCGAATCACGGCGATCTTTATTAATCGTTGCTGTATCACGGATGGCAGGCCCTCCGGCTCTATTTACGCTGGAGGTATCCTGGCTACCGCCTATCTTTCGCTGACTGTCACGTTCATTGCAGGATGCCATGATGATAGGTAACGAAAAGGTCATTACCAGGCCATACAATTTTTTTACACGTTTCATTTTGATTGAGTTTCTGCGTTAACAGGTTCGTAAGTACTCCATTGGGCAACGCCTTTAGGTTCGGCATTTTTCACTTCGGCACTTTTTACACTGCTCATTTCTTTATCCAGTTTATCTTTGGCCTTCAAATCTTTGCTATAGTCTTTTGGTAATTTGGTTTGCCCTTCGGTTTCCTGCGTTTGCTGTAATGGATTTTCTATAAAGATCCATTCCTTGCCCAGTCCCGGCATTTCACCCTCATTCCAGGGGCCGCGCACGGCACCATCAGAAAGGTTGTAAGCCTGTTGCGTAAACCTCGGATCTGCCGCCAGCACGCCCGGAGGAAAATTATTGGGAATGCTATCCAGCGCAGCCTCAAACATTTTGTAATGAGCAACCTCACGTGTCATCAGGAAAGACAGTGTTTCATGGATATAGGGATCCTCAGTAAATTTCATTAAATGCTCGTAAACAAGCTTGGCCCGTGATTCAGAGGCCAGGTTGCTGCGCAGGTCCACGGTAAGGTCGCCATTGGAATGGATATACGATGCACACCATGGAATACCCTGGCTGTTACGTGGGGTAACACCGCCGCCGGTAATAATCCCGAACTGAGGGTTAGCAAATACAGCTTCGTGGATGATATCTTCCTTAGCAGCTTTGCCATTTAGTACCTGCATAATTTCCGAACTATCGGCAGCGTTTTTTAATTCACCGTTAACGCCTTTTAATAACATTTGGATGGTGGCGCCTACGATCTCCAGGTGGCTGAACTCTTCGGTTGCGATATCCATCAGCATATCGTATTTATCCGGGTGCGGCACTTTTGCGCCAAAGGCCTGGGTAAAATACTGCATAGCTGCGGCCAGTTCTCCGTTTTCGCCGCCGAACTGCTCTAATAATAAATTGGCAAAGCGCGGGTCAGGGCGGGATACCCTGGCGTTGAATTGTAAGTCTTTGACGTGGTGAAACATAAGTAGAAGTTTTAGTGTAGTATTTATACAACTATAGGTGTTAGATTTTGTTTATAATTAAAAAAATAAATAATTAGATAAAATTGAAACAAATGATTCGCCTTTAAGTTAATGTCATACCTTTTGCGCTATCCGTGGCGTGCACGGAGTATTTGACCAATTATTTTTACGATGACTGCAACCTCGGCCTGGCTTTTGACCGCAAATTCAAAATTGAATAATCCTGATCTGGCTGCCGTTTATGAGCATCAGGCTTTAGGTTATTCTTTTAAAGTTTATATAATAGATGACGCTTGCTGGCTGGTCGCAGCCTGGCCTAAGGGTAGCCGGATCGCATTTCGCCTTGCCTATTCACCCGACGACTATCTTCAGATCAGGAAGATTTCAGAGGAGGGGCAAAATATTACTTTTCAAATAGCGTCGCTGATGGGAGCGTATGAAGTGGTTATCCGGTTACCGGCGCAAGATAGCCCCGCATTCCGGCTAACCACTACACTAAAACCGGCAGTACCGGTTTTATTTCCGTACTGGCCTCGTGACATCGTGCCGCTTGGCGCGGCAAGCAGCGATCTATTGGCTCAAGGCGAGGTTAGGGTCAAGCAGGTGGGTACCCGTTCAGGGCAACTTTATTTCAGTTTGACAAGGCCGAAGGCCGGCTCCGTATTATACCTGCAGAACCTTACTGCCCTGGCTGATTATAACCAGCAAACCGAAACTTCGGCAGGCGAAACAGTAGGTGGGGAATGGCCGGAGATAGGCTTTGCTTTGCCGCCAACGTTAAAGAATAAAGCATTGGAACCGGGTAAAAACCATGTGCTGAGCGATGCATTAATAGCCTTTGATGAAGAGGTGCCGGCTGATGAACCGGCTATGGTGAAGCAGTATTTAAAGCTTTTGGCAGCGGTTTACCTGCAACTGCCTAAACCGGATACTACCTATAAACACTGGCCTAAAATACTGCAAAACGGCCTGACCGATCTGCAGGAAAACCCCGGCTGCTGGAACCAGGTTGATGGCCATCATTACCTGAATGCCTATGTGTGCGACTATGCTACTCCACCGGAGATCATGGTACAGCTGGCAGTGCTGCTTCCCTTACTCGATTATGTAGAGTGGAGCGGTGCAGAATTGACCATGATGAAAAAAATAAAAGAGGGCTTACCTGCATTTTATAACGAAGACCTCCGTACCATTATGCGCTGGCACCCCAAGGTGGCGAATAACATGGAGGGGGAGGAAGAACATAAAAAGCCACTGGTCATGGATGCCTGGTATTTGCATCACCCGTTGCTGAACCTTTCCCGGCTGGCACTTAAAGGGGATAAGACAGCTGAAAAGCTATTTCTCGGTTCGCTGGATTTTGCCATAAAAGTTGCTCATCATTTTAATTACGTATGGCCGGTATTTTATAAAATGGATACACTGGAAGTATTTAAAGCAGAAACCCAACCCGGTAAAGGCGGTGAAAAGGATGTGCCCGGTCTTTACGCGCACGTAATGTTGCAGGCCTGGGAGCTAACCGGAGATAGGCGCTACCTGGCAGAAGCGGAGAAAGCTGCCCAAAAGTTGAGTGGAGCAGGCTTTGAATTATTTTATCAGGCCAATAATACTTCCTTTTCAGCCGGCGCAATGCTGCGCTTATACAAGATTACCCGGAAAGAGGTCTATAAGGATTTGAGTTACCTGTGCCTGGCTAACGTTTTCAAAAACGTGCGGTTATGGGATTGCAATTATGGGTATGGCAAAAACTTTCCCTCTTTTTTTGCGCTCTTCCCTCTCAGCGATGCGCCATATACCGCGGTTTACGAAGAGCAGGAGGTGTTCTGCGCCTTTCACGATTACCTGCGCCTTGCCGAAGACGAGGAGATCTTTCCATCGCTGCGTTTACTTTTAGCTGAGTATATCCGTTTCCTGGTTGAACGTTCAGTTTATTACTACCCTACCATGCTGCCTAAAGAAATGCTGTCGGACGAGGTCAAGACAGGTGAAGTTGATCCAAACTTGTGGATAGCGCTTGAAGATATGCATGATGGTTGGGAGAAATCAGGAGAGGTAGGGCAGGAGGTGTATGGTGCAGGTAACGCTTTTGGGATTCTTCCCCGGCATTATATGCAGGTAGATGGGCAGCCGTTCATGATCTATACCGATTATCCGACGTACGGGTTTTCCCCGAAAAAGCACCGCCCCGCCAAATTTAAACTTGCCGGCGATGGCAGGCTGAACTGCCGCCTGATGCTGGTTAAAACGAGTAAAGGTAAGATGCCGGATTTCCTGGTAACGATAGCCAAAACAAAAGAGTGTTTAAAGGGAAAAAAGACCAGGGAAGGTCATCTGGAATTTACGGTAGCAGGTGATAGTGAAATTCATATTAGCTGGTAAATTGTATGAAAAAGAAGAATAATTTATTCGAGCGTTTTAGCAACTGGGCCACAGCAGCCACCGGCAGTCCCGCCGCATTTATTGTCGCCATGGCAACCGTGATCATTTGGGCTATCACCGGGCCGTTATTTCATTATTCGGAGACCTGGCAGCGGGTTATCAATACGGGCACAACTATCGTGACCTTTCTGATGGTTTTCCTGATCCAGAAATCGCAGAACAAGGATTCAAAAGCTATCCACCTGAAGTTAAATGAATTGTTAGCATCCCATGAAGGTACCAGCAACCGCATGGTCAATATTGAAGATCTGACGGAGGAAGAACTGGATCATCTTTATAAATTTTATATACAGTTATCAGATTTAGCGGAGAAGGAAGATGACCTGACCCGTACGCATTCGATAGATGCGGCGGCCGAAAATCAAAAAAGAAAATCAGGTAATCGAAAACCAGTAAAACCAGCTAAAGATGTTTGACCTGTCCGAACGCCTGAAAACCTTCAACGCACCCCTGCTCCCGGAAAAGGTGCAGCTAAAATACGATGGTATGGCAGAAAATGCCTTTCGCTTTTACCGGGGAACTTGTCATTTGTTTTATGAGGACCTGGCAGCTGCCGAAGCTTTGCCTTTATCACCGCTTGCCTGGATCTGCGGCGACCTGCATATCGAAAATTTTGGTAGCTACAAAGGTGACAATAAACTGGTTTACTTTGACCTGAATGATTTTGACGAAGCCTTGCTTGCGCCTGCTTGTTATGAACTGGCCAGGATGGTTTGCAGTATTTTTATCGCCTTTGATAACCTGAAGATTGAGCCCGAAAAAGCGCGAAAAATGGCGCAGTTATATCTCCGCACGTATTCGGCTACCCTTGCCAAAGGCAAAGCGATCAGCATTGAACCGCGGACTGCTAAAGGTATCGTTAGGGACTTTCTTACGGCAGCTACCAAAAGCAAAGAGAGAGAATTACTTGAAAAGCGTACGATCAGTAAAAAGAAAAAGATCTTGCTTTCTTTGGAAGATGAGCGCCATTTTAAGCTGAATTTGCAGCTGAAGCAGGAACTGAAAGCGCATATCAACGAGTGGATAGCCAGCAGCAGCGATGGCCCCTATAATTACAAAGTGCTCAGTGCTGTTTTTCGTTTAGCCGGTACCGGCAGTATCGGCGTCAAACGGTATTTGTTTTTATTAAAAAGCACTAATACCAAAAACAAATATTTGTTATTGGATATGAAACAAGCCCGGCCATCTTCAGTATTGCCTTATATAGATGTTCAGCAATTGGACTGGCCTGATGAAGCTGCAAGGGTGATCGGCATTCAGCACCGCATGCAAAATGTTTCGGCAGCATTGCTGAGCACTACGCTGTTTCGCGGAGAGCCCTACATTATCCAGGAATTGCAGCCTGTAAAAGACACCCTTAAATTTAAACTCCTTAAAAAAGATTACCGGGACATGTACCAGGTGGTAGATGACATGGCTGCTTTAACGGCATCCGCGCAATTGCGCAGCGGTGGCATGCAGGGTTCGGGCACCATTGATGAGTTGATGGCTTTTGGCAGAGATCAGGCATGGCAGGAAAAGGTGATGGCTTATGCTCAACAATACGCCGAAACCGTTAAACAGTATTATCGGGGCTTTGTAAAAGATTATAAGCGAGGTAGCTATGCATAAACCGGCTATCTG
>NZ_DASVOB010000281.1:0-3629 GCF_036383575.1 Mucilaginibacter sp. | reverse complement strand
CAACGGCTATGCTGCTTGTTTTTTCGGTCATGGTAGCACGGAAACGTACCTGGTTTTTACCGTAACCCAGCTGCACTAACGATTGATTGTTGAGCCTGATCCATGGGATATCCCTCGCTATAGCCTCTTCCACAATTGATCCGGTACTTGGCCCTAAACGGGTGTTTTCCCTGATCTCGCGCATTTGCTGGATATCAGCATCCAGGTTATAATCTTCGCCTTTAATAAGGGCTTCAGCAATGCGTACGGACGATTCGGCGGCAAAAACGCCAACTTTTTCTTCCAGGTAAGCGAATACAACGTTGTATACACCCCTGGTTTTGGTTTCGCGGGTACGGCCGAAACCGGTATCCATGCCGGCAAGGGTTTGGATCTCTAAAGCGATGTGCTCAATAACATGCCCCATCCAGGTGCCGGCAACCACCCGCTGAAAAAAACCTCCGGGTACACCGGGCGAGCAACGGTGGCTGTATAATGATGGCAGCAGCTTTTCAAGGCGTTCATAAAAGCCATCTATTTCGTTAGTAGGGCGGTGCTCCATCTCCTGCAGATCAAGCCGCATTTGTATTAATTTTTTGCGCCTGATGCTCCAAATGTTGGGTCCGCGTAGTACCTGAATATTTTCTATCTTCATGTATGTAGAATGCTATTTTTTGTCAGTCTAATTTCTCCTTAAAACTATAAAACATAACACGGGAATAAAATTTTTGATGTCAAAAAGCCATTATTTATTATTAGTTCCTGTGTTTGTGCAGGTTTTTGTCGTAATTTGTATATAGTTGTATTAAGATATTGTGAAATAATCATGATTGTCCCGAAAGGTAAACTAATAATTATAGGTGGCGCGGTTGATATGGGGAGTAATGTTACTCTTCAGGAGCACATTTTGCAACCAGATTATATCAAATTTTTTGAACAAGGCATATTAAGGCGCATAATTAACGAATCTGCGAAGCACGAAGGCTCACAAATTGAGGTGATCACCACTGCCTCGCAAATTCCGGAGCTTGTTGGCGCGGAATATATCAAAGCCTTCGGCCAGCTTAACGTTACCAATGTTAACGTACTGCACATCAAAAGCCGCGAAGATGCCGGCAATAAAGAATACCTCGATAGGATCCGCAAGGCCGATGTAGTAATGTTCAGCGGCGGCGACCAGCTCAGGCTGACAGCCATTTTTGGTGGCACCGAATTTTTGCAGATCCTGAAACAACGCTACCAAAAAGAAAACTTTGTGATAGCCGGGACTTCGGCAGGTGCTGCGGCGGCTTCAACACACATGATCTACCGCGGACAAAGCAACGAAGCCCTTGTTAAAGGTGAGGTGCAAATAACCGCCGGGCTTGGTTTTATCGACTCGGTTATTGTGGATACACACTTTGTACAGCGCGGCCGGATAGGGCGGTTAATGTACGCAGTAGCAACCAATCCCGGTATTTTGGGGATTGGTTTGGGCGAAGACACAGGTTTGCTGATCACCGAAGGCTATATGATGGAAGCTATTGGTTCGGGCCTCATTATTTTGGTTGATGGTCGTAATATCGTATCAACCAATATTTATGATGTGGAGCTTGGCTCGCCGGTATCTATCGAAAATCTGAAGGTGCATGTCATGTCGATATATGATAAGTACGACCTGGTACAACACCGTTTATTAATAAAAAAAAGCATGAAGGTTGAAGAAGGAGTTTTTATAAATGCACCGGGTAGCAAGCTTTTACAATAATTTCAACTGCATAAAGTTCTTTATAAACACCCTGGCCTTATTTATGCAGGTACATCTACTTAATTTATAATTATGAAAATAATTATTCACGGCGGTTTTTTTAGCGAATCGCATACCAACCAGGAAGTAAAGCTGGCCAAACAGGAAGCCCTGAACGGCATAGTGCAGTTAGGATATAAACATCTGCAACACCATACTGCTGCCGAAACGGCCGTTTACACAGTACGGTTGCTTGAAGATTGCGAGCTTTTTAATGCCGGAACGGGATCACAGATCCAGAGCGATGGCAAGATCCGCCTCAGTGCCTCCTTGATGGATGGCAAAACCCAGCGTTTTTCGGGCGTTATCAACATTGAGGATGTTAAAAACCCTATCTGTGTAGCCGAAAAACTGCAAGCTTATGATGACCGTGTATTGAGCGGCAAAGGAGCGTGCGATTTTGCTATAGAAAACGGTCACAAATACTACAATCCCGAAATCCCGCAGCGCCGTCATGAATACGAACAAAAACTAAGCGATTCCATCAGGCTTGGTACCGTAGGCTGCGTTGCGCTTGATGTGCATGGCAACCTGGCTGCCGCCACCAGTACCGGAGGTAAAGGCTTTGAAATTCCCGGTCGCGTTAGCGATTCGGCCACTACTGCGGGTAATTATGCTAATGAGTTTGCCGGCGTTTCATGTACCGGCGTAGGCGAAGATATTGTAAGCGGATCGGTAGCTGTTAAAATTGTTACACGCGTAACCGATGGCATGGCCCTCATGGCTGCTACCGAGAAAACCCTTGATGAAATGAAGCCTTATGACGGCTTCGCGGGTGTTATAGGTATTACTACCGACGGGCAGATCTATCACTCGGATACCCATCCTTATATGGTATGGGCACTGCATGACGGGGATATCGAAGTTTTTAACTAAAACCTAAATTTATTTTTTCCGTAGAAAGGTATAAATTCGGCATTTGTAAAATAACAGTGGCATTTAAGCGTTTATGTGTTTGCTGCCTTTTACAAATATTGTTTTCCCGTTAACAAATAATTACATTTGTTAAGCTGATTAATTTAAAATTACACGGTTTAAACCCAGGAAAAAAGATTAAATGAGATATTTCCTACTTATTATTTTATGCTCTGTTGGGTTCAATGCATCGGCGCAATGGTATTACAAACCATTCAATAAGCGTATCCGGTCTCCGCAAATGGCTTATGCGCGCAACAACTCCATCAAAAGGCTGCCTGTTCCAACGATAGCTAAAGTAAAGATCCAGCCAATCACTCTTGAGCGTACACCTTATATGCTGGCCATGATTGAGGAATCGGTTATGAGAACCGCACAGCATAATATGCGTTTCCATGTGTACAACGCGGCCAGCTATAACTTTAGTGATCTGGCCCAGATGTATATGAAACAAAACCGACTGGCCGAAGCCAAATGGTTCCTGCTGCAAAGCATTACCATATCGCGCCAGCAAAATGACGACAGGCACACCATCGCCAACCTGCTTGACCTTGCCGCCGTAAAAGCCGACTATGGCGATTACGCCCAAGCTAAACAGGACCTGGCCGAAGCTCGTCAGCTGGCTGTTTCGCGTGGCTTAACTTATGACCTGGCCATTGTTGAGAAAAAAACACGCTATTTACAAGACAATAAATTTAAAATACCGCACTCTGAAACCCGCTTTGCCGAAACCGCAGATGCCGGTACTATCGCCAAACCGGTTAACAAATAATATTTTTTTGTAACAAAAGCGTAAAATGGTGCTGACTGCATACTATTAGTAAAACATAATCGTATTATTGTTATTAGTAATTAAGAGACAGCATTTTGACTGTCTCTTTTTTATTTTACATTAGCAAATTAATAATAGGCACAAGTATTGATGTTTTACACCAACCCCGATTTAACT
>NZ_DASVOB010000280.1:0-10307 GCF_036383575.1 Mucilaginibacter sp. | reverse complement strand
ACAGGTGTGATACGTGACGGTGCTGCGGTTCGGTTTCTTTATAGTCCTCAAGCCATTCCTGGATGCGGCCGTCTTTAGCTATAACACCCGGAGGAGGGAGTCTTTTTACTTTGGCAGCCAGCGTTTTACTGAAGGCTTCGTCCTTGCCTAATACTTTGCTTGCAGTGATCACATTGTTGAATAACTGGCGGATGATCTGGTTATCAATGGTTGGGCCTACACAGATACTGGCATGTGTGCCATCGGGCAGATAAAAGCTATTTTCGGGCGATGACGAAGGCGAGGTAACCAGCCAGCCGGTTTTAGCATCGCTGATAAGCATGCTGTTGTAAAATTGAGCGGCACCTTTCAGTATAGGGTAAATTTGTTTCAGGTAGTTTTTATCTCCTGTAAAATCATAATGCTGCCACAGGTTGTCGCAAAGCCAGCCCGAGCCCACTTTACAAACTCCCCATGAAGCGCTCTCACCCGGCTCGGTAAAGCCCCATGGATTGGTGATCACGTGGGCTACCCAGCCATCCGCATTGTAATAGGCTTTGGCCGTTTTTTCACCATGCGGTACCATGCCTTTAACCAGGTCGGCAAGGGGTAGGTTCAATTCTGACAGGTTGGAAACCTCAACAGGCCACTGGTTCATTTCAATATTGATATCCAGGTGGTAATCGCCATTCCATGGGGTATGAACTTCATTAGCCCACAAACCTTGAAGATTTGGTGGAAGCAAGCCCACGCGGGTGCTGCAAATGCTCAGATAGCGGCCAAACTGGTAAAATAAAACAGGCAGGCCTTTGTCTGCATCGGGATTGGTATGGAAGGCGATAAGCCTTTGATCGGTTGTTAGTTTCTCAGCTTCTGAAGTTCCAAGATCAACTTTTACGCGGTTAAAGAGTTTTTGAAACTTGGCGATATGCTGTTGCTTTTCCAATGCATATGGCTTGTTCAAGGCCACGCTCATTGCATTGTTCAATTTGCTGAGGTATTGCGGGTTTTTAAAATCCGTGCCTGCCGATACATAGATCAAAACCTCGGTAGCATCTTTAATAACCAACGACGTAGCCGTTGTGCTTAACGACCCACCGGTTAATTTCGCTTTAACCGCTGCCTTGTAAGACACACCTTTGCCATCGGTACCATTATCCAGCTGACCGATCAAATCAAGTTCATCACCGGTAGTTAAGGTAACGCCACGTTCCGGGCGACTGATATTGATGCTCAGGTTTAGCATTCCCGGTTTATCGGCGCTTAGTTTGATCACATCCACATCATCACCAAAACTGGTAAAATATTCGCGTTTGTAGGTTACGCCGTTTACCTGGTAGGTGGTTTTGGCAAGGGCATTGTTTAATGAAAGCTCACGTTCGTAATTTTCATATTTTACATCTTTATCATCAATGCCTTTGTATTGATAGCTGAGGTTCAGGTCACCCAGCATCTGGAAACAGCCGAAAGGCACTCCGCCAGATCCTTTGCCGGTACACACAAACGATTTATCGATAATGGCCTGTGCTTCTACGTTTTTGCCGGCTGCAAGCAAAGTCCTGATCTCGGGCAGTTTTTTATAAGCCTCGTAATTATTGGCATCCTGCGACGAGCCCGACCACATGGTGATATCATTCAATACTACTTTCTCTGTAGTAACACCACCATCGGGCATCATCCCCAGTCGACCGTTACCAAGAGCAACGGTTTCTTCCCAGCGCTGGGCGGGTTGCTTGTACCAAAGCTTTAATTGTTTTGTTTGTGCGTGTGTAAACGTTGTAATACCTGTTATCATTACAGTTATTAGCAGGGGCGTTCTTTTTGGCATGTTTATATTAATTAGGTTTTCTGTTTTAAGCTTGTTTATTTACCTGCGGCAATTACAGGTATTTCTTCGGCGTTTTTGTTCAATTCCAATACAATCACATTGCTGTTTGTATCAGGTAAAGTTTGCGGCAAATCAATGCTATAGCCTGTTGTATCCTGTTTATAATTTACTTTGGTTCCGCCCAGCACATAGGCGTTGGTTATGTTAACGCCGGGCAGGTTTGGTAATGCAATTTTATCACCTTTTTTCTGAAATATGTGCAAATAGATCTTGTTTCCCTTGCGTGTAACAGCATAGTTATCATTCGGAGGATAGGGGCCTCCTTTGGTGCCATAGATACTTTCGCCATATTTTTTTAACCAGACACCCATTTGCTGCAGGGTTTCAATCTGGCGTGCTTCGATGCGACCGTCAGGCATCGGCCCAACATTAAATAACAGGTTGCCGTTGCAGGCAGCGGTTTTAACCAAGGTTTGGATACATTCCTGCGCGGTTTTCATTTTATCGTTAGGTTTCCAGGCCCATTGCTGGCAAATGGTAATGCAGCTTTCCCATGGCTCGTTCATGTTAAGCTGACCAATTCGCTGCTCGGGGGTAAGATAATCACCTACCGACTGGTCATTCAGTTTCTCGCTTTCTTTACCTAAGCGATTGTTTACAATAACGTTGGGATCAACACTTTTGATGAAATTGTAGATCTCCTGCCCGTCGGTATTGGTCCAGGGTTTTTCCCAGTAACCATCAAACCAAAGCAGGTAGGGGTGATATTTGGTGATGAGCTCTTTTAACTCATTCTTCATTTGCGTTTTAAAGGCTACCATATCGCCCTTAACATTCTTAGTCGAATCGTAGGGGTTGTGGATAGGGTAGTTAGGGTCGTGCCAGTCGAGCACGGTGTGGTAGATGCAAAAAAGTATGCCCTGTTTTTTGCAGGCTGCGGCAAGTTCGGCCACCATATCGCGTTTATAGGGTGTTTTGCTGATGTTATAACCGGTAAATGCGGATGACCACAAAGCAAAGCCATCGTGGTGTTTGGCGGTGATCACCAGGTATTTCATGCCGGCTTCTTTAGCTGCTTTTACAATGGCATCTGCATTAAATAAAACCGGGTTAAATTCCTTGTACAGGTTGTCATAATCATCCTGAGCTACTTCCTTATTGCGACTCCAGCCAATTTCAGTGCCGCGTAAAGTTACAGGCCCGAAGTGTACAAACATGCCGAAGCGTTTGGTCATGAAATCGTCCAAAACTGCTTTTGGGGTTTTTACGGGAGTAGCCTGTTGGGCAAAGCCGATTTTGATTATCGAAAACAGGTAAAGGAAAATAATTGCCGGTTTTTTCATTAAGGTATTTTTGAGGTGGATATTATTAATAGAGGTCGGTCGTCTTTATATTTTGTAAAATATGACCAGGCCCGCAGGGCGGCCCGGTCATAGGGGTATTGTTATAGTAATGCGTTGTTCCAGAAGGTAAGCTCACTCATATTGGTGTAGTTACCCTCGTTGTTTGAGTTGTGTTTGATCCTGATGCGGATGTAACGTACCGGCGGCGGGTTCGGATCAAAACTAACCTTCAATGGCGCGCTGCCATCGTCGGTCCTTTTGATCTCTTTCAGCAGTTTCCAGCCTTTGGAAATTGCTTCAGCAGTCCAGCCTGCATCATTGGCTTTTAAGTTGGTGGTTGCATTAGTCAGATCGGCTATGCCCCATACTTCAAAATCATCGGGGTTGTGGCAACAGTTACGGCCTGTTTCTTCTATAGCAACCAAGCCTTTGTAAAGTGCACCCATATCAAAAGTGATAACTACCGGCAGCGGGCCGTTACCATCACTGTGGAAAATGTTAGGGAAACCCTGCGGGCCTACACTGCCATCCCAAAGCCTGTCGATATCGGTATCTCCTTCGTAAGGTTTGGCATCATTGGTTAAATACACTTTTTTGAAGAGACTTTTATCGCAAATAGCTACGGAATTAATTGTTGGAAAGTCTTCATAGTTAGCTACGTAAAATGTATCCAGTGCATTTGCTACCGGTTTAAACGCCGACCGGAATTGAATCTTTGTATCTGCCTTGTAATCAGCTAATATAACCGACGCGCTATCCGCACTAAGTTTGCCAAAGCTTTCCACACCGGCTTTGTTAGTGTATTTTATATCGGTAAAAACGTTGTGGGTGCTGGTGTCAACTTTCAGGAAGTTAAGCTTAAGTTTTCCATCAGCGCTGATACCGTACGGGTTTGTAACGTTATAGCCCCTGTTTGATAAACCTGACTGATAAATAGGCCCATAAACCCTAACATTATTGATGTCAAGCGGAATAGAACGGTTGCCCTTAGCATCGTACGAGAAAACAGTGAACGAATAAATATACTCGTTTAAGTTTGGTACAACAACCGTTAGGCTATCCGACGGATTGTGGTTGGTGGAATTAAAAATTATCGAATCGGCCTTGTTGTTCCAGTATATTACGTAGCGCGTTATGCTGGGATCGGTACTGGGGTTCCAGGTAATGGCGGCACGTAAGTTTCCGGGGCGCGAATGGGCATTGGCCACCGTACCCGGATATTTAATTTCATGCCCGTTTAAGTATGATTCAAACTGTGTGTCTTGCTTGCTGCAACCATACAACAGGTATCCAAGCAAACAGAAAGCAGCTATTCTGACAATATTTTTCATGTTCGTTTAATCTAAATTATTTAATACCTATTGTGGGTTACCATAAATTGAAAGCTCCATCATGTGGGCAAAGTCACCGTTCGACCATGTGTCATGCACCATAAAGCGGAAGTATTTAATCGGCGTTGAACCCGGAGGGATATTAAAATTAACCCCTGCCGCAACAAAGGCCGCATCGGCCGCATTAGTGAAGCCCGGTGTAAGGCCTGATGGCGGGTTTGGATAATGATAGTTGCCGATATTAACCCAATCGCCAACTACCGTTCCAACAGGAGCATAGTCAGGCAGTCTTACATCCTGTGGTGCGTTAATGTTCGAACCCCAGATGCTGAAATCTTTAGGATTACCGTGTGCATAAGCGTACTGATCAGGCCTTTCCCATAAAACAAAGCGGCTTAATTGTGCCGATACGCCAAGGCTGAAGGTAACCTGTATTGGCGCGGGGGCTCCCGGAGCAGTGTGCCAGCCATTTGAACCGCCATCGGTTTTGCTATCCCAAAGATATGGTACTTCCCATCCGTAAGCGGTGGGGCTGTCGGTAGGGGTTTTATATACCGAAAACTTGCTTTTATCCAGCAGTGTTTCAAATATCGGGGTGAGATTAACAATGGTAGTATCTGAGATATTGCCAAATTTATCGGTAACATATACCCCAAATTGTTGCGGCACCGCCGGATATCCCCGTATCGAATAATTGATGGTATCCACCTGGGTGTAATGCTGATCGACAACCTCAAGGGCCTGGGTTGATTTATCGAAGGCTAATAAAATAACACCTATATCTTTTTGATTAGGGTTCATGGCTTTGATATTTACGCCACCAAAATCAGAAGTGATGGTTAACGTAGGCTTTATCAGCTTGTAGAAAGGTGTATCAGGATGTACTTTAACTACCAGCGGATCTGATTTTACGTTTGCCCTGCTTACCGAGTAAAGTGTTACCTCGTACTCCTGGCTTTTGGCAAAACCGTCAACAGTAACCGTATCCGAGTAATAGCTCGATTTGGTTTGACGGGTGGTTTTATCGTTGATGCGATACTCGGCCTGCACATATAGGAGGTTATCTGAGTTGGGCAGATCATAAGTGATATAAGCACCGCCGTTAAAGTTTTTAACTTTTACATTGGTAACCGAGGCAGGCTTGCTCAAATCGGTCGAAACCTCCTTAACATACCCGTCGTTCTTTTTGCATGAATTTAAGCACGCCATAAACAACGCCGCTGCAAGCACCAGCGCTGTTACCGAATAATTTTTAATGCGTTTCATAATTCCTATTTATATTGAATTAATTCATTTTGAGTTGAAGGGACGCCTACCAGTAGGTAGTTTGCACCAAATTGTTGTTAACGATCAGGTCGTTGTCCTTTATCGGCCAGAAATAATTTTTTAACCCGAAAACAGGTGTTAACACGGTATGTGGCCTGTAATAGTTACCGGCTTCAGATTCATATATATTCCAGCCCTGTAGCGGTACACTTAAAACACTTTGTATCTCTTTCCAGCGGCGAAGGTCCCATCCGCTTTGTGCTTCGAAGCAAAGCTCAATGCGGCGCTCGCGGTGTATGATATCGCGTAAGCCTTCTTTAGTTGTCGGTTTGCCAGGAGTTTTTGAATAGGTTGACCATGACTCCAATATGCCTTTCAAACCAGCCCTTGCCCTTACTTTGTCAACGTAATTATATACATCGGCTGCTGGGCCGTTTACCTCGTTCAGTGTTTCGGCATATAAAAGGTATAAGCCGGCAAGCCTCATCAACGGTAAGTGATATTCAATAGACTGAAAACCATCGTCATAAACTGAAAGATAGTTGGCTAACTTTTTAGGCCAGTAACCGGTAATGTTAAGCGTGTTCAAATCTTTTGGGCCTGCCAATGAACCGGAACCGCGCGCTTCCACATGGTAAGCCTGATCCTGGTTGTAAATGCCGTTACCGTACCAGATACTGCCGTCGAAAGCAATGTTGGCATAAAAGCGGGTTTCGCGGCCGTAGTGCTCATTGACAGTGGTGTAGCCCTGGGCTATGTAATATTTATCGGCATCACCTGCTGTTTTCAGCGCGAAACGGTTGGTGTAATCATAGTTTTTATCCTCGGTTAAGGGTACCCCGTTGGCAGTGTAAAAAAGCTCCTGAGTTGAAAGAGGAACAGCAAACGTTGACGGATTTGAGAAAATATTAACTGCTGATTTTGGCGTTAACCTTGGTGTTGCATAACCCTGGCATGGGAAGGTTGGATTTAATGCCCATATCAGCTCGGGGTTTACATCCCATTTTTCGGTAACCGCGTTTTGAATGGTTAGTTCGTTACGTAACTGGTCTGAAAGGGCACCAACAGTAGGCGGCGCAACAAAGGTGTAAAGCTTAAGCCCGTTGGCTTCGCAGGCATCAATGGCTGCTTTACAGGCATCAGCCGCACGTTTCCATTTCTGCGGATCGACAGTGCTTGAAAACAGGGCCTGTCCATCTTTGTTTTTCATGCTGGAATAATCAGGGTTGCCGTTAAATAACGGGCTGGCCTGGGTAGCTAACATTTCGGCTTTAATTGATAAAGCGGTTAACTGGGTAATACGGCCAAGCTCTTTTGCCTGGTTGGTAATAACCGGCGGCAGGTCTGGAATAGCCTCATCCAGCAACTGTACGCAATAGTTAAATACCGAATCAACCGGTGAGCGTTTTACCCTCACTTCTTCGGTACTGGCGGTAATGTCGATATTGGTTTTTACCAGTGGTACAGGGCCGTATAAGCGGCACAGGTAGTAATGATAATATGCTTTGAGGAATTTTACCTCGGCAATCCATCTTGCTTTTTCAGATGGTGAAAGATCAACTGGCTTGTCAATGTTTTCAAGCATGATGTTGCACCTGCGGATAGAACGGAACAGTGCTTGTCCACCATTTTCGCCATCCCACCAGTTTACTCCCGGGCTGCTGCTGTTTTGCGTACCGCGGATAAGGTTAAACCCATTTTCATTGAGCGGGTGATTGGTAAGGTTGTTTGGATAAATGATCTCTGATGAGGTAGTAAAGCCTATGTTTGAAGTAGGGTCATAAAACTGCTGTAAGGTTGCATAGCAAGTAAACAGGTAGTTTTCGGCCTCGTTACGGTTCCTGAATGCATACTCAAGAGTACCGGTATTATCTGGCGTTACATCAAGATATTTTTTACATGATGCGCCCGAAACCAGGAGCCCTACCAGTAATAAAAGTTTATAATATTGTTTCATAATACTAAGTATTGATCTGTAAAAAATTATAGGTTAACGTTTATGCCTAAGTTGAATACCTTTTGTATAGGGTAAGCAAAACCGTTACCGCCAAGTTCAGGGTCCCAAAGTTTAAAGGCACTCCAGGTATACAGGTTCAAGCCGTTAAAGTAAATGCGGCATTTGGTTACATTTAAGCGCTTTAAAATAGATGGCGGCAATGAGTAACCTATCTCCACCGATTTAAGCCTCAGGAAGCTACCGTCACGCATCCACCAGGTACTGTTTTGGCGATTGTTTTCGATCTGGTTGCCTGTTACACCTAATCTTGGATAGGTAGCATATAAGTCCTGGTTTTCCTCACTCCAGTGACTGTCGGCAAACGCTTTGATCAGCTGAGTATTGCCATATATGTATGGGTCGGGGCTTTGAATAAACGGACTGGTACGGTTAGGATCAATAAAGAACGAAACGCGTGCCTGTCCCTGGAAGAAGCAGGAGATATCAAAGTTTTTAATACCTGCCGATAAACCGTAGCCGTAAACAATTTCAGGAACTGTAGGATAGCCGATGAAGGTTTGATCAGCACCATCAATTTTGCCATCGCCATTTAGGTCGCGGTATTTGATATCGCCGCCGCCCGGAGGGATGCCGTTGGTTGAAAAGATCTGTGAAGGAGAGTTTTTGGCTTCGTTATCGTCAACAAATAAGCGCTCGGCTATATAGCCATACTGCCTGCCTATTTCCTGACCTGTATGGTAACGGTAAGCTTCTTTATATTGAGGCTCTTCGTAGTTGCCATATTTGCTGCTTGCTAAAGTGAAGTTGCCACGGCCCTGTAACCATACATTGTTATTTATAGTAGCCTTATAGTCCATTTGCAGGTCGATACCCTTGGTGTTAGCCGTGCCTATGTTGGCAGTAACGTTGGGATTGCCATATTGGTCAAGCGCTTCAAGACCTAATGTTGTAGGCAATGAAGTACGTGTTTGAAGAATGTTGTAACGATGGTATTTATAAACCTCGGCTACTACATTCAGGTTTTTAAACATAGTAAACTCAAGACCAAGGTTTAGCTGGCGCGAAGTTTCCCAGGTTACATTAGGGTTTTCATAGTTGTTGATGTAAACACCGTTGCGGGTGTAGCCGTTATAAGTACCGAATGTGGCAGGATTGCCGCCGTTAAGGTTAACATCCGACAGGAAGAAGAAACGTTGCGAGCCAATAGCATCGTTACCTACCAAACCATAGCTGGCCCTTACCTTCATGCGGGAGACAACATCATAAAGTCCAGATCCCCAGAATTTTTCGTCAGATACGATCCATGAACCACCGATGGTAGGGAAGAAACCAAACCTGTGATTGGCCGAAAAACGCTCGGTACCATTATAGCCGAAGTTAAACTCCAGGAAATAGCGGCTTTTAAATGAATAGGTAGCACGGCCTGCAAGGGTTAGGTTACGGTAGGGCAGCGAGTATTGAAGGGTTGGTCGATCAAGTACCGGGTCCTTCGCTGCTGAATACACAGTCTGTTGGCGGGTACCGATCAATGAGGCGCTCAGGTTATGATCCCCAAAGGTGTGATTGTAATCCAATACACCCTGGAAATAGATATACGTATTCAGGTTATCAGTGCTGGGGTCGCGGTAATAGCTCAGGTACTCGGTGGCTACGTTGTTGCCGGTTGGCTGCGGGTTAAGCCAGGTTAAAGTGTATTTGTTAGTGGCTTTATCATAGGTATTCACGTTATAGTAAAATGGAGAATACCCCATTTGCGACTGGAAGTAAGAGTACCTGTTGGTATGGAATAAACCATGAAAGTTAAGCCCGTCAGTTATGAAATTCAGTTTCTGGTTTAATTCTAACTGGGCCGATAGCCTTGACTCTGAATAGTTTTTATGGCCACGCAGCAATGCAGCGTAAGGGTTATTGTACGCTATGGCATTTGATGCTGAACCCGCGTTGGCAGGTGATGCGTTACCAAACAGGATGTGCTTAACATCGCGGTTAGCCGAGTCGGCAGGGAAATAAGCCGGGAATAATACCGGGCTGGTATGTACCGCAACGTTATACAAATCGGTAGAGAAGGAAGCATCAGAGGTAAGGGGGCCGTTATACTCATTGAATGAGCCGGCAAGCCTTACAATAAGCTCGGTGCTTTTACTTAAATTGATATTAACGTTTGAGCGCAGCTGGTAATTTTCAAATTTTACGTTGTTGTTGTTATTGTTGGCGATATCCTGGCGCAGGATCCCGTGGTCAACGTTATATGACCCTGATACATAATAACGGGCTACGTCGCCACCACCGCTCACGCTCATATCGGCACGCTGGGTAGCTGTACGTTTTTTGAAAAGCATATCCAGCCAGTCGACAGCAGGATAAACGTATTTATTGCTTCCTGCATCGCCCCGGACGGTGGCTTCGGTATTTAATATTTTATTTTGTGAGAAAGGAAGCGGGCTTAACGGATCGCGGGTGATGGTGGCTTCGTTAAACAGTTTCATATATGTGATCGGGTCGGCAAGCTGCAGTGTTTTGGCCGATTGTGAAATAGAGTTTTCTACCCGTACATTGATCTTGGCCTTACCAACTTTACCTTCTTTGGTGCTTACCAAAATTAC
>NZ_DASVOB010000279.1:0-9227 GCF_036383575.1 Mucilaginibacter sp. | reverse complement strand
TAAAAAGAATAATGATACCAATATTATCGCAAAAAAAGATGAAACAACCATACTGCCCGGCAGCAACAAGGCCTATCTAACTTTGGCAAACGGCAGTAAAATAGTACTTGATGATGCTAAAAATGGCCAATTAGCGGCGAGTGCCGGCGTAAAAGTGAGTAAAGCCGCCAATGGTGTAGTGGTTTATAAATTTGACATGAAGCCAGGAGGGCAAGGGAGTGCCGCCGTCCCCGAAATTAATACCATCACCACCCCGCGTGGAGGCCAGTACCAGGTTATACTGGAAGATGGTACCAAAGTACAGCTCAACGCGGCGTCGTCAATCAAATTTCCTGAGCTTTTTAACGGGGCCAATCGTGAAATTGAACTGGACGGAGAGGCCTATTTTGAAGTGGCTAAAGATAAAGCCCATCCATTTATAGTTAAGGCCAATGGCACACAAGTGCAGGTTTTTGGCACCCACTTTAATATTAACGCCTATAACGATAACCCGGATATAACCACCACGTTACTGGAGGGCTCTGTTAAAATGAGTAAAGGTACAGCCGCCGTGATGCTTTTGCCGGGACAACAGGGAACTGTAAACCAAAACGGTTCATCAATAAAAGTAAGCCAGGCCGATGTTGAGGCTAATATGGCCTGGATAAACGGCTTTTTTATATTTCATGACCAAAGTATTATAAATATCATGAAGCAGGTGAGCCGCTGGTATGACGTAGATATTCAATACCAGGATGCCGAAGTTCAGGAAAATGAATTTGGCGGTACCATATCAAAATACAAGGATATTAAAGAGTTGCTTGATAATATTAAGCTTACCGGCAGTATCCACTACAAAATTGAAGGAAGGAGGGTTATCATTATGAAGTAACCTCATACTTACATAATGCTATCCTTAAAGAAATAACCAGGAGCGTTCGCACCGCCCCTGGCACATGCTACGGATAGCAATCAGGTCAGTTAACGATCATTTTTCTCACAACCAATTATTTAACCTAACATTCAAATGTACAAAAATTCTACTGCATTAAAGCGCGGGCAGATACCCCGTGCTGTATCAAAAATATTTCTGATCATGAAATTGTCGTTCTTTTTTGTGTCTGGTTTCGATACTTCAGGTAAGTGCCACAACCACATTTGCACAAAGAATAAGCTTAAGTAAAAGCAACGCTTCGCTCGTTGAAACGCTTAAAGATATTCACAGGCAAAGCGGATACAGTGTGCTTTATAATTCCAAAATGCTGAAGAAAGCTCAGCCCGTAAATATCGACCTTAAAGATGCAGGATTGGACGAAGCGCTGCGCGAATGCTTCCGTGATCAGCCATTTAGTTATGTTATTAACAATACCACCATTGTGGTTACACCCAAACCGGTTGAAAGGAAACCGGCACAGGTGATAACGATTACAGGTACGGTAAAAGATCAGAAAGGAGCGCCATTGCCGGGTGTAACTATAAAGGTTAAAGGTACAAACACAGGCGTACAGACCAATATAGATGGTAATTACACCGTTACCGTAAATGATAATAACGCTGTATTGGTTTATTCCTTCGTCGGTTTTGTAAACCAGGAGGTTACCGTCGGTAATCAAACCAAAATTGATATAGTGCTTAAAGAACAAACATCGGCACTTAATGAAATTGTGGTGGTGGGTTACGGTACCCAAAAGAAAGCGAACCTTACCGGTGCTGTATCATCCGTAAGCGGCGAAACACTGAATAAACGCCCTATTGTTAATCCCGCCTCTATGCTGGAAGGCCTGGCCCCGGGTGTACAGGTAAACACGGGCTCTGGCGAGCCGGGAAATGAGGCCGTATCTATCCGCATCCGCGGTAACAGTACTTTCAGCGGCGCGGGTTCAGATCCATTGGTATTGATCGATGGTGTTCCCGGTAACTTTAGCGACCTTAACCCAACCGATATCGACAATGTATCGGTGTTGAAAGACGCGGCTTCTGCATCTATATACGGTTCAAGGGCTGCCAACGGCGTAGTGTTGGTAACAACCAAACAAGGTAAAGCCGGGCAAATGTCTGTTACTTATGATGGTAACTTAGGCTACAACAGTCCTACTAAAATGTTTAAACTGGTAACCAACTCGGCCCAATATATGGAGATGTTTAACCAGGCACGTATTAATAGCGGCACTACAGACCCCGGCTCCCTTTATCCGCAGGATCAGATCGAATTATACCGTAATGCTACAAATAAGGTCCGTTATCCTAATACCGATTGGTTAAGCCTGATATTCAGAACGGCTGTAACACAAAACCACAACCTGACATTTAGCGGCGGTAGTGAAAAAACTACATACAACGTATCGTTAGGATATGTTGATCAGGATGGTATTGAAAGGGGATTTGATTATAAACGTTACAGTGCCCGTATCAATTTAACTTCAAAGATCAATGATCATATAAAATTTGGCACCAACGTATTATTAAAATCAGGCACCAGGGGCGCCGTGGCTGGTAATCCTTCATCACCCAGCCAATGGGATGGTTCTTCAATGGACCTTTTCCTGTCGGCTATGTCACAAGCCCCAACTTATGGCCCTTATTTAGCCGATGGCAGCGGACATTACACTTATAAAGCTTATGACTTTGAGTATAACAACAAAAACCCTATAGCGGTACTGGATCAAAACTTCAGAAGGATCACCAATGATTACGCCGCAAACGCGCAGGGTTGGTTTGAGGTTCAGTTTACTAAAGATATATCCTGGTACACCAAAGGGGCGGTGAACTTTAACATGGATAAATACAAGGATTTTAAAGCCACCCTTGATGAATATAATTTCCAGACTAACCAACTGGCAACATCGCTTGACCTTGGTAAAGGTTTAACCGAGCAGGACGAACAAACTGTATACACCAATTTGTTCAGCTATTTAAACTATGCGCACAATTTTCATGGGCATAACATTAAGGCGCAATTTGGTTATAGTATTGAGCAAAGTAAGTACCAATACCTATCAGGCTATCGCAAAAACTTCCCCGATCTGGATCTGCAGGAGTTGAATGCAGGTGGTTCTGACATACAAAATGCCGGTGGAACCAGTAATCAATGGGCTTTGATGTCCTACTTCGGTCGTTTAAATTATGATTATAAGGGGCGTTACCTGTTAGAAGGCAACATTCGTGATGACGGAAGTTCAAAGTTTGCAGGTAAAAACAAATGGGGCATATTCCCTTCGTTTTCGGCAGGATGGCGGGTTACCGAAGAGCCTTTTGTAAAAGCCATGAATTTAACCTGGCTGGATAATTTCAAATTAAGAGGTTCATGGGGACAACTGGGGAATCAAAATATAGTAATTAACGGCTACGGAGCCAATTATCCATACCAGGCCTTGTTGAATTTCACCGGTAACTATTCTTTTGATAATTCAACATTGGTAACCGGTGTAGCCCAGCAAAATCTGAACAATCCGGCTATTAAGTGGGAAACTACCACTATGACCGATATCGGTTTGGATGTTACGGTTTTCAAAAACTTTAACTTAACTGCCGATTGGTATAATAAAACAACATCCGATATTTTAAGGCAGGCCCAGGTTACCGCAGCTGTGGGCTTAAGCGCACCTACTATTAATGATGGCTCCGTAAATAACAGGGGTATTGAGCTTGGTATATCATATAATAACGTTATAACTGATGGTGCGTTAAGAGGTTTAGCCTTTAACGTAGGAGCAAACGTTGACCATAACACAAATAAACTGGTGAAATTTGGCCAAACCGAAATTAACGATTATAAGATCAACCAAAACGGGCAGCCATGGAATTCATTCTATATGCTGCAGGTTGTTGGGATATTCCAATCGGCAGCAGAAGTAGCTAATTCTCCTAAACAGTTTTCTGACTCCACCTTACCGGGCGACTTAAAATATAAAGACGTAAACGGTGATGGTAAAATTGATCAAAATGACCGTACAATTATTGGCGGTGTTTATCCAAAATTAAACTACTCATTTAACTTATCGGCCAGCTTTAAAGGTTTTGATCTTTCGGCCATGATGCAAGGCGTTTATGGTGTTAAATCATACGTATCAGGCTGGGGAACTATACCTTTTGTACAGGGTGCATCGCCAACTACAGATTGGTTGAACGCCTGGACACCTGAGCATCCTTCAACCACTATGCCACGTCTTTATTTCGGCCAAAGTGCACCGGATAAAATCGGTCGCCGGTCTTCATATTTCCTGCAGGATGCATCGTACTTAAGGCTTAAAAACCTGGTGTTTGGTTACACCATTCCGGCGCAGCTTACCAAAAAGATAGGTATTAACCGGTTAAGGGTTTACTTCGCCGGTGATAACCTGTTAACCATAACCAAATTCAAGGGTCTGGACCCTGAACGTTATGGCAGTGGCGATCAGGTGCAGTACCCGCAAAATAAAATCTACTCTTTTGGTTTGAACGTCTCTTTTTAATTAGCCCACATGAAAAATCGAATTATAATAACCATTATATTAATTACATCGCTGTTTTTAGGCGCATGTAAAAAGGCGCTTGATCTGAACCCCAACGATCAGATCGCCACCTCAACTTTCTATAAAACGAAAGCGGATTTTGATGCGGCTTTGGCTGCTGTTTATGCATCCCTTCAATCAGAAGAATTTTCTTATGGCATGGGCTTCAGGGATGGCTTTACAGATAACGGGTATAACCAGTTCAATTCGGGCGCAGCTAAGGATTTTGTACAAGGTAACTTTAACCCTACCACAGGTGGTTACGAAACCGCCATTTATAACGATAGCTATACCGGTATTGCAAGGGTGAACCTGTTTCTGCAAAATTTAGGTAGTTACAAAGGGGCTGATATTTCTGATAGCCAGCGTAAAGTTTATGAGGGCGAAGTAAGGTTTATCCGGGCTTTCCTATATTTTCAGTTATACAGTATTTATGGCGATGTGCCGTTGGTAGTACAGCCGCTTGACCTGAGCAATCAAAAGCAGCCTAAAGTACCCGCCGCGCAGGTACTCGCTCAGATCACTGCCGATCTGGATTATGGCATTGCAAATTTGAGCACCAATGCTTATTACGCTAACGGAGGACACGCGGCTGCTTCATCAGCAAAAGCCTTAAAGGCGAGGGTTTTATTATTTGCCGCCTTTGGCAACACCGGTACGCCGGATGCCACTGTATTAACCCAGGTACGGGACCTTTGCCTTGATTTGATGGGCCAATACAAGCTAAGCACCAATTTTGAGGATATTTTCAGGGATGCTACCCAGAAAAACAACACCGAAATTATGTTTTCGGTTAACTTCCTCGCGCCAAACAATACTGCTCCATGGGATATGTATTATGGCGATTGGGATGCCTGTGCGCCAATGCAAAATATGGTAGATGCTTATGAGTGTACTGATGGACAGCCTTATGGCACTTCGCCGTTAACCGATACTAAAAACCAGTTCAATAACCGAGATCCTCGTTTACGTAAAACTGTATATGCCGATTCTGTTAATTTTGGTCCGGGTAAAGTGCACCACCCTTCAAACCTCAGGCCCACAGGCTATGGAATTATAAAATTCCTCGAACCTAATAACATGCCTTATGGTTTTTCAACGCTTAGCCAGCAGGATGCAGTTATACTGCGTTTAGGGGAAGTAATGCTGATGTATGCAGAAGTCCAAAACGAAATTGCGGGCCCTGATGCAACAGTTTATAAAGCCATGGCCGATTTACGTGCACGTGTAAATATGCCTGCCTACCCGGCGGGGTATACCAAAGATCAGATGCGCCAACGCATCAGGCATGAACGCCGTGTTGAGCTTGCTTTTGAAGGTTTACGTCATTATGATTTGTTAAGATGGCACATTGCCGGGCCGGTACTTAATGCTGTTGTATCGTCCCTTATTAATTATCATTTTGAAGATAAGTTTTACCACTGGCCGTTACCTCAAACAGAAATTGATAAGAGCGGCGGAATACTGATTCAAAATCCTGATTACAAATAACCAGGCAGATCGTATCGGAGTTGAAATAATCTCTTCCAATTGATCTGCATATAATACCAATCAGCAATAGGCCCCTGAAAAAGGGTAGTCTATTGCTGTTTTTGTTTAGGCATTAGTATATGCTTTCTGAATTGTATTATGCATCAATTAATTATGATTTCGTTGGTCTTTTTAGTTTAGAAATGGTTTAATTAAATATTAAATCAGCATATTTGTGTATCTGAGACTTCCTAAGTCTCATGTGATAAGGTTTAGGAAAAAGTCCCGGCGGCGAGCGCTTTGGGGCTTTTATTTTTTTATTTCCTGCACCTTTTCTTTTTAATTGCTGTAAATGACGTGAATACGATAGAAATCTCGGGATTATCAGCAGCCTGCTCTTAACTTTTAACAATAGATCTGCGGGTAACTGCTTAATGCAATTTCGAAATATATCTCATAAAAAAGCCATGCTCCTTATGAAGCATGGCCGAAGTGTTAGTTATTTAATACCCCTATTAAAATAACTTATGCCCCAAATGTATGCTCATCTGTGCAAAAAAATAAATTGTAATATAAAAAATACAAAAGCCCATCAACGACAGGCTTTGGCAGACGTGGGGGTCGTAGGGGTATTAAAACTCTCCAATTCAGGTATTACAAATATAAACTTCGATGTTCGGGAGTGATCAATAAAAATAACGGAAATTGGTAACGACTTTGTTATAAAGTTTAATAGCCGGGTATGTTGGGTGATAAATGGAACGGTGATAATAACGATATTAGGCTATCGAACTAATGAATATGATGAATCAATTCATTAATTTCTTCTGGACGGCACTTGGTTTCGCAGCGTTGCTCGCCTATTGGTGTTCGGTAGGTTTATCTGCCTGGTTTTACCTGTTTATAGGTTTAAGTGTTATTCCCGCATTTCTTTCCAGAAGTTTTTTCCATAGAGTTCAGTTAAGCTATAATACAAAATTTTATGAGCGTTTAGGGGTGAGGTTTATCCGGAAATTTGTTCAGTACGGTGATTTTGCAAACCGGCTGGCAAGGAAGAACCGTCCTGCACATCCGATTATCCAGCGGACCGCAAATCCCGAGGGATATCTCAGTACCATTATGATGTATGAACGGTACCATTTTATTTGTCTTATCTTTTTTCTGCTCACAAGTATTATAGCTATGGCGCAGGAGCGCTATTTAATTGCATTACTGATCTTGATAAGTAATGCGGTTTATAATTGCTATCCTATCTTATTGCAGCAATTTAATCGGATCAGGATATTGAGGTGCTATAACCAAAAATCAGTTTAAGATTGATTAAAAAGCTGGCTCCGAATAAGCAGGATTGTTATAACCTTTCTGAAATAGCCCGTGCATGAGCCTGAAATGGCTTTTAGCTTTCCGCATTCTGCTTTTAGCTTTCCATGAAATCGGCCTTATTTTATCAATAAACCATTAGTGTACTACAATGAAACAATACTGTATCGCTTAAAATTTGCTGTAAACTAACATTGCCCTCATAAACCAATTGAAATTTTATGAGGAAAATTATTTACGCAAAATTTGCCTGTATACTCATGGTTTTGCTTTGCGCCTTTACGGCCATGGCACAACAAAAGGAGGTTACAGGTGTAGTCACCGACCAGGAGGGTTTTACCTTGCCTGGTGTTTCAGTGGCTGTAAAAGGCAGCACTGCGCAAACCGCTACCGATGGGAAGGGTAGCTTTAAGATCAGCCTGCCAGGTAACGGCAATATCCTGGTTTTTAAATTCCTGGGGATGCAAACCAGGGAGGTAAAAGTTGAAGCCGGACAAAGCAGGATCAATGTAAGCCTTCTTAATGCCCAGCGCGACCTGAATGAGGTTGTTGTTGTGGGGTACGGAACTGCCAAAAAACGTGATGTTACCGGTTCGGTAGGTTCATTAAAAGGTAGCGATTTGATCAAAACCCCGGCGGCATCTGTTGACGCTTTGCTGCAGGGCAAGGTGCCCGGGTTACAGGTGTTAACAACATCGGGCCAGCCGGGCTCGGGGTCAACCATCCGTATCCGGGGGCTGGGCTCAAGGGCCGATGCCAATCCGTTGGTGGTGGTTGACGGTTTGCCGCTGGGCGATGCCGGTAACCTGAAACAGATCAACCCGGATGATATCGAATCGATAGATGTTTTGAAGGATGCATCGTCGGCAGCTATCTATGGCTCAAGGGGAGCTAACGGTGTTATCCTGGTAACTACCAAAAGAGGTAAGACAGGCCAGGCACATATCACCCTAAGTACACTTACCACGGTATCAACCCTTGGTAATAAGCTCGATGTTTTTCACGACCCTGTTGAAGCCGCTACTATTGATAATCAGGCCCGCATTAACGCCGGCATTGCCCCGCTGTTTATAGGCCAGGTTTATGGTGGTACCTATTATCCTTCATTGGCCGAGCTTAGAGGCATTGATCCTAATAAACCCAAATGGGCGTATAATACTGATTGGGCCAAACTGGTTTACCGTAACCCGGTATCGCAAAATTATACCCTTTCGGCTGATGGCGGGAACGATAAAACAAGGTACTCGATATCCGGAAATTATTATAACGAGCAGGGCCTGGCTATCCAGAATGGGTATAAAAAATACACCGGCCGCGTAAACCTGGAGCAAAAGCTTAAACCTACCGTTACGCTGGGAACTAACCTTATTGTTACTTCAACCCAAAACTATGGGCAAGGCTTATCTGTTGACAGGAGCATCGTTTTCCCGGCGTTTAATCCTGATGGTACATATTTTCACATCGGCAGTAACGATTTTGGTAACCCGCTGCAAATTGCCAATGAAGTGCTTAACAAAAGCAAAACTATCGATCTGCTGGGTACAGCCTACATTAATTGGGAAATCATCAAAGGGCTTAATGTAAAAACACAACTCAGCTATACCCATGGCAATGCGGTGAATGATAACTACCAGCCAAGGGACGCCACATCAACAGGTTACCTGTTTCAGGGCTATGGCGATATCAACAACTATAACGGCGATCACCTCATCAACGAAAACTATTTAACTTACGACAGAAATATTGGCAAGCAGCATCACATTAATGTTGTAGCCGGTTATACGCAGGAAACCAATACCGTACGCACATCTGATTTGCAGGGCCACGGTTTTGTGAACGACGTACTGGAAAACGAAAACCTGAAATCGGCTACTACGCAGTTTATCAGTAACGGACTTACCAAAACAGCTTTGCAATCATTTATTGGCAGAGCAAATTATACATTTTTGGATAGATACCTGTTTACAT
>NZ_DASVOB010000278.1:0-3216 GCF_036383575.1 Mucilaginibacter sp. | reverse complement strand
TAAGTATTGATGAAGATATTATCCGGAATAAACTTACCGCTGCAATCAAGCGAGTAAATTTCGTCTTTTTCAATCAGTTTAACACCCATTTTGCCAAGCTCGGTTTGCAGAGCCAGGATGCGGTCGGTTTCCTTGATCTTTAAGGTCTCCAAACCTGTGAATGATGCTTCGTGGTTAAGCGCCGCGCAAACAACAATTACAGTTTGTGCCAGATCGGGACATTCTTTCAGATCAAACTCGCGGCGCGAAATTGGTTTGTTCTCTTTTTTCAAATGAACACCGCCATCCCTGAATTGCGAAGTGATACCAAAGTTAGCCATGATCTCGGTGATCACGCTATCGCCCTGTAAGCTGTAAGGTGTAAGGCCTGTTAAAAACAGTTCGGCCTCATCAGCCAATGCGGCAATGGCGTACCAGTAGGAAGCAGCGCTCCAGTCCGGTTCAACATATAATGATGTTGTCGTAAATTCCTGGTTTGCAATTGCGATAACATTACCTACCCACATATGCTTGATACCAGAAGTTTCCAGCATGGCCAAAGTCATTTCCACATAAGGGCGTGAAGTTAACTCACCCTCAATATGCAACTCCAGACCTAAAGGAAGTCGGGCTGCTATCAGCAACAAAGCTGTAATGTACTGGCTGCTAATATTGCCTTTGATACTGATCTTGCTGGTTTGCTGCTTAAAGCCACCTTTTAGTTTGATGGGAGGATAACCGTCATTCTCCTCATAATCAATATTGGCACCCAGCACCCGCAATGCGTCAACCAATATTCCTATCGGTCTTTCTTTCATACGCTTGCTGCCGGTTAAGATAACCTCATCTTCCTGAATGGCATAGTAAGCCGTTAAAAAACGCATAGCCGTACCCGCCGGACCGATATCAACGATTTGAGATTTACAATTTTCGATCTCGGACTCAGAAGAAGCATCGCCTGCTAAAACCTCCTGGTTCTTGATTCCTGACTCTTGAGTCGCTCTCAAAATACCTGCCAGTAAAACAGCATCAGCGGCATCAGATACGTTTTCTACCTTTACTTTGCCCTGGCTTAGCGCTTCGATGATGAGGGCACGGTTACACTCACTTTTTGAACCAGTGAGGTTAACCGTACCGTTAATGAGCTTGTTGTTTCTTTTAAGGATGATGTTATGCATCATTAAAAAATTAGGCGTGTGTAAGTTTTTCTGCTGCCTGGCCTTGAGCTGCGTCTGCGTTCATTACTTCTGTTTGCCTGCGGATAGATTCGTTGTGAACCAGCTCAAGCAATTTTTCGGTAAACTCTGCGCTTAATTTTAATGCTTTACCATAGGTTGTACGTTTTTGCAGGATCTCATCCCAACGGCCAACTTGTAAAATGGTAATGTTGTTATCTTTTTTGTATTGACCGATTTTTTCAGCAATCTGCATACGTTCAGCAATTTTCTGGATCACCAGGTCATCGATCTTGTTGATCTGGTTACGTAGTTCGGCCAGTTTATCGCTTACTTCTGAGTTTTTAACTTCAGGTTTACGTAAAGTTAAATGGTCGATGATATCAGCAAGGGCAGCAGGAGTAACCTGTTGTTTTGCGTCAGTCCATGCTACACTTGGATCAATGTGTGATTCGATCATTAAGCCTTGCATATCAAGATCTAACGCTTTTTGTGAAATGTAGCCAATCAAATCACGGTTACCAGTGATGTGACTTGGATCATTGATGATAGGCAACTCAGGAGCTAATGTTTTTAGGCTGATAGCAACATCCCACATTGGCTCATTACGGAAAGCTGATTTTTCGTAAGATGAGAAACCACGGTGAATAGCAGCCAGTTTAGTGATGCCTGCGTTATTGATACGCTCTAAAGCGCCAACCCATAATGAAAGATCAGGGTTTACCGGGTTTTTAACCATTACAGGAACGTCAACACCTTTTAATGCATCAGCAATTTCCTGAACAGTAAAAGGGTTTGCAGTTGAACGTGCGCCTACCCAAAGAATATCAACACCTGCTTTTAAAGCTTCTTCAACGTGTTTTGCGGTAGCAACTTCAACAGCAGTTGGTAGGCCGGTTTCTTCTTTAGCGCGTTTTAACCACTCTAAACCTATGCTGCCAATACCTTCAAACTCACCCGGGCGGGTACGTGGTTTCCAGATACCTGCACGCAAAGCTGAAATTTTTCCTGTTTGGGCTAATAAATGTGCTGTGGCTACTAATTGCTCTTCTGTTTCAGCGCTGCAAGGGCCTGAAATTACCAGAGGTTCCTTACCTGTTTTGATCCAGGTGTTAAGCGGCTGTATGTTTAAATTTAGTTTCATCTTGTTTTTTTATTTATCCGGTGATAGCCGGGAATGTTAGTTGATAAATTTAATTATGTTAATTTTTTGGGTTTCTGTTTGATATTGCTCCTCAGCTTAAGCGTTACGCCTGATATTGATATACTTGCGGATACTCCTTTCAGCGCGTTGTGGTTTCGGAGTAGTTCCTGGTTCGTCATCATGCCTTTCGTATTCGCCGAGGATGTTGAAGTTATGGGTGTATTTAAGGATCTGCCTTATCGAAGCATCATATTGCTTTTGTTCATCCCATTCAACATCTACATAAAAATTGTACTCGTTACGTTTACCCAAAATCGGCATCGACTGAATTTTGCTCATATTTACACCTTCTTCGGCAAAAATATTGAGCACTTTAGCTAATGCACCAACTTTGTTACTCACCTGGAAACATAATGAGGCTTTGTTAGCTGGTTTCTTCTCAACATTATCATGCTGAGTCATGATCAGGAAACGGGTGAAATTCCTTTTGTTTGATTCGATACGGCGTTCCAGCACGTCCAGGCCATAAAGCTGGGCTGCCAGCGCATTGGCAACTGCAACGGTATCGGTCAATTGCTCATCCCTAATGCGTTTTGCGCAGGCGGCAGTATCACTACTTTCCACAATTTTAAGGTGCGGGTATTCGTCAAAAAAATCAACACACTGGCGCAGGGCAATAGGGTGGGAGGTTACATATTTAATGTCCTCAAACTTTACACCGGGCAAAGCCATCAGGTGCAGTTGGATAGGCAGATAAATTTCGCCAACCACGGGAAAGCCGTAATCAAGCAGCAAAGTGTAGTTTGGCAGAATGCTACCGGCAATGCTGTTTTCGATAGCCATTACTACGTAGTCTGCTTCGCGTTTCTTTAAGCTTTCAAATGTTTGCTTAAAAGAGTTGCATTCAATGGTTTCGAT
>NZ_DASVOB010000277.1:0-2146 GCF_036383575.1 Mucilaginibacter sp. | reverse complement strand
CGGACTCTATAAGGTCCCAAGGGTTATACGGGGTGTCTAATTTGCCCTGTTTATTCCGCAAATATCTTACTTCTCATCGCAGGGCACGTCATTACATTTTTTTTCAGGTACCCCTGATGGTTACTCGCAATGACATGATTTATGATTAGTTAAAGACTTACGAAGTTTTCGAAACTTCGTAAGTCTGGGTTCTATAACATGCTTTCCCAATCAATCAATTCTGAACTTCCGCCGGTGTCTTTTCCAATTGCTCCGTATCGATATGATATCTGTTCACCAGATGCAGTAGTACACCGTTCGTCCAGCCGAAACCATCCTGTAAAGGATATTCGCCGCCGCCGGCAGTTAATTGGGTATCAACTACATTATATTTTTCAAGCAATTTGCCGGTTTGTTTAAACACCCTGATGTTGAGCTTTAGCCAGCGGGTGGCAATTTCTTTGGCCAATGTATTGCAATTGTATTTTTCAAGGCCATCTATAGCCATATACTGTAACGGTGCCCATCCGTTGGGCGCATCCCATTGCTGACCGGAAAAGTTTGGTGTAGTAACCAGTCCGCCGGGTTTCAGAAAATTATTTTTAAGGCCATCGGCTACTAAGCGGGCCTGCTCATCACTTGCAATTTTAAACTCAAGGGGGAACTCGCCGGCAAGTGTTTCCACTGCGGATTGTTGTTGCAATCGCCAGTTGTAATCATCAAACCAGCCTGTTTTCTGGTTCCAGCAGTATTTCAGGACAGCAGCCTTGCGGCTATTTGCCCTGTATCTGTACATTTTAGCAAGCTTGGCATTTGGAAGCTGGTTCAGGCTGCGGGCGATGGTCATTTCCAAATTATACATTAAACAATTCAGGTCAACCGGGATAATATCTGCGGTTTGTATAGTTGGTAGCTTACCGGATGCATCAAACCAGCGTGTGCTGAAATCCCAACCCGAAGCAGCAGCTGCCCGGATATTGCGGTAAAATTGCGCAGGCGGTTGTTTAGTTTCTTTGGCTGCATCAACATCTTTTATATACGACTCCTCGCGAGGTTCATCACTTTCGTCCCAATAACGGTTCAGTACAACGCCATCCGGCATCCGTACAACCCGGTGTGCCGCTTCGTTGGTCTTTATTGCTTCCCAGCCATGCATCCAATATTCATATTCTTTGATCAGCTGCGGCCTAAAATGTACCAGCACTTTCTCTCCTTCAATTTTCGCTAATAAGTTTACCATCATGGCAAAAAATGGCGGCTGCGAACGGGTAAGATAATAGCTGCGGTTGCCGTTGGGGATAAATCCGTATTTATCAATGAGGTAAGCAAAGTTTTCGACCATATCATGGATCACTTTAAACTGGTGGCTTTCCTGTAAACCAAGCATGGTAAAGTACGAGTCCCAATAGTAAATTTCCCTGAACCTGCCGCCCGGCACAATGTAGGGGTTAGGTAGTGCAAGGGCCGATGAGAAAGGTTTTGCTTCATCAGGGCGGCGTTGTAATACCTGCCACAAAGTATCAATATGTTTGCGGATGCCGGCCGAGATATCAGTTTGGAAGTTATTATGTGACACAGGTACATTGAAATTAGCCAATACAAATGCCTGCAGACTAAACCCGGGCTTATCTTTTTGCTCGTTATAAGCTTTCATGATCAGCGCTGGATCCTGTTTAGGTACTGCATCAACAAAAGTTTTATTGTCAGGGAAAATGGTTGAAGTTTGAACTGCCTCAAACAAGCCCGGGAATTGCTGCCGTGGCGTAGCAGTTTGAGAGTTAGCCCGTAATACAAAGAATAAAAAAGTGAGTAAAAAAAGTTTTCTCATCGGCTTAAAATTATACCTTTTTGCAGGATAGGTAATTGGTTTAACAGGATATAAATTTACTATTTTTGAAAAGAAAATAACTGGTATCTGCTTTGTTTTCAATGTTTTTTGTGCGATATTATTGCGGAGAGATATAGATATCAGGAATATCAGCCAATTTTAAACAAAACACATAAGCCACTCATCATGATGAACTTTTTACGGAAGGGAAGCATTCTGTTTTCGTTATTATTTGCCCAGTTGTGTTATGGCCAGTCGGCTGCCAATAAGTTGCCGTCATGGGCATTTGGTGGGTTTGCCCGGCCTGCAAATATTAACCCCATCATATCGCCGGATACT
>NZ_DASVOB010000276.1:0-3584 GCF_036383575.1 Mucilaginibacter sp. | reverse complement strand
GCTGTACGCCGGTATAACCTGCTTAGTGGCGGCGGTTGCTTACCACCACGCTGGGGCTTAGGTTTTACGCAGCGTGTGCAGCGCCTGTCAACAGCGGCCGACGTAATGAAAGAAGCCAGTGCCTTTGAGGAAAAAGGATATCCACTTGATTTTATAGGTTTAGAGCCGGGTTGGCAAAGCAAATCGTACCCATGTACGTTTGAATGGGATAAGTCCAGGTTCCCTGACCCCAGAGATTTTGTGCAGACTATGCTTAAAAAGAATGTAAGGCTTAATTTATGGACCAATCCCTATATTTCGCCGGAGTCGCCGATAGCTAAAACCATTGCGGGATATACTGGATCGAATTCTGTATGGGTTGGCGCTGTCGCGGATATCACGATGCCCGAAGCAAGGCAGGTTTTTTTTGGCGAGCTATCGAAAAATAAAATAGACATCGGCGTAAGCGGGTTTAAGATAGATGAAGTGGACGGCGGCGATGAGTATCTCTGGCCGGATGTGGCAACTTTTCCGTCGGGACATAGTGCAGAACAAATGAGGCAGACCTACGGCCTGATGATGCAGCGCTATGTTACCGAACAATACCATCAACTTAACCGGCGTACTTTCGATTTGGTGAGGGCTTCTAATGGCGGTGGTTCATCTTTTCCTTTCGTTATTTATAACGATTATTATAACCATCGCGATTTTATAACAGCTTTAATAAACAGCGGCTTTGCCGGCGTTTTGTGGACACCCGAAGTAAGGGACTCTAAAACTGCAGAAGAGTGGCTGCGGAGGTTTCAGTCGAATATATTTTCGCCTATGCCTATGATCAATGCATGGGAAAGCGGAACCAAGCCCTGGTCGTTTCCTGAAATTGCCCCGCAGGTTAAGCAAATGGCTGCTTTACGTATGCAAATGATGCCCTACTGGTACAGCGAATTTGCCAAATATCACTTTAAAGGCATTCCTCCATTCCGATCGATGGTACTGGAAGAGGGCTTTGGGAGCCACGATTTAATTAAAAATACAAATGATGCAAACCTGAAAGACTATCCTTATGGTCGTTTGATTACACAAGAAGTTAAAGACCAGTATATGGCAGGCCAATACCTGTTGGTAGCGCCTATGTTTAGCGGAGAAACCAGCCGAAAAGTTATTCTGCCTAAAGGCAACTGGTATGATTTTTACACCGGCAAATATGCCGGCAACGGCGAAGTGATCAGCGTTACGCCCGGCTTAGACAAAATACCGGTATATGTCAAAGATGGCGGTATAATACCGATGATGCCGCCTATGCTCCACGCGCCGAAAGCAAACGAAAAGATAGATCTGGAGATCAGGTATTACGGCAGTAAACCAGGATATTATTTATTGTACGATGATGATGGTGAAACATTTGACTATGAAAAAGGGGAGTGGTCTTTCAGAAAGATCAAAGTAGAGCTCAAAAACGGGAAGATTGACGGTACAATATCGGCCCCTGTTAAAGGAAAGCCTAATACCGTTGGAAGGGTAACTTTTAAAAAAATAGGGTGAGGGTAATCAATAAAATTTCAATATAGTGACCTGCAAGTAGCAAAACTTTAAAATGTATCCCCGCCCGATGGTATTAAGGTATTTAAATACCGACTTACGAGCTTTCTGGTAACCCACGGGATTAAAAATATATCAACAAAAAAGGCTCGCAATTTGCGAACCTTTTTCAGCGGAGAGTTAGGGATTCGAACCCCAGGAACCTTTCACAGTTCAACAGTTTTCAAGACTGCCGCAATCGACCACTCTGCCAACTCTCCGGGGACAAAAGTACAAATCCGGAGCGAATTGCCAAATTTGAATTGTACTTTTTTTAATTTAATTAAATAATCGATATAAATTACTGATTAACAAAAAGTTAATTTTTTGCTTGGCCAATTTTTCTGGTTCGAAAAGTGTTAAATCGCGGTTTTACGATGCGGATTGTGCGCTTGGAAAGCTCTACGGATGCGTTTAATTCGAACCCAATGATCAAAATTAATGAGTTTATGTACATCCATATCATGACCACAATGAGTGTACCGATGGAGCCGTAAACCTTGTTGTACGATGAGAAATTGTTAATGTAATAGGAGAAGCCCAGCGATGTTAAAACCGCCAGCGCTGTAGCCAGTATGGAGCCTGGGTTTACAAAATTCCATTTCTTTTTATGCGCAGGGGCATATCGATATAAACAGCCGATGGTTACAAAAATGATCACGACAATAATAACCCATCTGAACAGCATAACCGGGTAAACCCAAAAGTGATTTTCGGACGCTACGTGCGATTGAATGAACCGGATGATCGATTGGCCCAGGATGAGTATGGAAATGGCCAGCAGCAACGCAAAACTTATGGCTACGGTAATTCCTGTTGCTACCAGGCGTCGTTTAAGCCAGCTCCGTTTATCTTCAATCAACGAAGACTTGTTAAAGGCCTTCATGAGGTTGATAACCCCGTTGGTGGCAAAGTATAATGTTGAAAGGAAACCGAAAGAAAGTAATTTACCGTTTTGATTACTAACAATATCAAAAATAGTTTCCCTGAAGGCCAGATACGCATTTGTGGGCATTACAGAAGCAAGCACCATCATCAGGTTATTCTTAAAATGCTTTATTGGCACATAAGGGATAAGCGTAAATAGAAAGATGGTAGCCGGAAAAACGGCCAGCATGAAACTATAAGCCAGCGCATAAGCGCGGTTAATAAGCGAGTTATTGGTGATCTCCTTGACAAAGAAATCAATAACGGTATATAATGGCAATGGCCTGAAACCCGGAATAATGACAGACTTTGTCCACTCGATGATATACCTGTAGAAACTAAACCGGAGTAAAAAACGGTGGAGCCATTTCATTTACACCAAATCTACTTAAAAAAGGGCATTAATCTATCGGTAAAATCCTGCGGAGGGAGGCATGGGCGATTGGTTTTCATGTTGATGAACACCAGTAAAGTTTCGCCGATATTGATAAGCTCGCCTTTGGGGTTTATAAGCTCGTACTTGAAATGAATGCGAATGCCCGGTAGCTTATCCATGATCACCCTGATACTGATCTCCTCATCATATAAAGCTGGTTTCAGGTATTTGCACTGCAGCTCGAGTACAGGCATCATAATGCCCGATTCCTCCATGCCTTTATAAGTAAGGCCAAGACTGCGGAGCATTTCTACACGGCCAACTTCATAAAACTCGGCATAATTACCATAGTACATATAACCCATCTGGTCGGTTTCGCCGTAGCGCACCCGTATTTTGGTGGTGTGCTCAAACATTACCTACGGATGTTACGATCATTAAGGGCTTGCTGAAATTTATGCGCGTTAACCAAATGGTCTGCCATGTTGGTTGCAAAGGCATGATAGCCGGAAAAATCAGCTTTGGCACACATGTAAATATAATCGCTCTTCTGATAGTTCAGTACTGCTTTTACCGCGTTAACCGATGGCATCATGATAGGGCCCGGAGGCAAACCTGTATGCAGGTAAGTGTTGTATGGCGAATTGTATGAAAGGTAACGGGTAAGTACGCGTTTGATAGTAAAATCATTCAGCGCGAAGATCACAGTAGGGTCAGCTTCAAG
>NZ_DASVOB010000275.1:0-7362 GCF_036383575.1 Mucilaginibacter sp. | reverse complement strand
AATTTCAGGATCGGGATATTTTGAGCAACATTCATCCAATCGGGGTCGGCTTTTTCACCTAAGATCTTAGCTGCTACTGTAGCATTTAATAAATTAGCTTTCGCCGCAGCATTGGTAAAAGCGTTATTATCAATATTCTCCGCCCATTCGTCAGCCGCAACAACATTTTTAATATCGTAATGACCGGCACCGTTACGCTCCACCCGGCTTGCCCAAAAATCGGCAGTGGCAGAAAGGATCGGCCAGCCTTTTTCTTTTAACCATTGTTTATCCTGCGTTACACAGTAATAATTCCATGCGGCCAATGCTACACAGGCAGTAATATGGTGCTCAAACGGACCACTCAATGCCCAAACCGGTGTTTCCTCTACTCCACTGTCGGCACTTTCCCAGGGAAACATCGCCCCTCTATAACCGTGTGAAAAAGCATTCTTACGCGCGGCATCCAACCTTTCAAACCGGTATTCAACCATTGATTTTGCTATTTCAGGATGCAAAACCAGCATGGCAGGATACATCCAAACATCACAATCCCAAAAAACGTGACCATTGTAACCCAGCCCCGAAAGCCCCATTGGCGAGGGCGAATATGCCGTACCAGCTCTTGAAAACGAGTATAAATGATATAACATGCTATGAATATCCTGCTGCGATTGATCATCGCCCTCAATTTGGATATCGCTTGTCCAAAGGTCATCCCAGGCTTTGTTGTGAAATTTGATCAGCCTGTCACGGCCTTCCAATTTGGCAAAAATGGTAAGGCGTTCGGCTTCATTCAGCGGGTCGGCATGGTGGGCCGAGGTTATAGAAGAGCCTGTTACCGCATAGTTATAAGTTTGTCCGGCGGCTATCGCCTTGCTAAATTTCATCAGGTGCATGTTATTATCCCACATTTCGTGGATAATGCGTGGCTCCTGCCCATGTGGTTCACTGAATAAAAACGAGGTAGATGCACATAACTGCATTTTACCGGTGGGGCTTTTCGCGGTAGAAGTAAGCAGACTGATGGTCACATGCGGGCGGTCAATTTCATTGTAATAATTCTGCACTTCTTTAAGCGCATCCGGCGCTTCCATTACGCTGGCCGATGTGATGTTGATAGCCTGTTTGGCCGTTACCGAAACATCCATCAAAACTGTAAATGGCAATTGACGAAGGGAATAGTAAGTGTATTTTATCGTTGCTTTGTCGGCATAATCAAACGTGGTGGTGAACGCCGCGTGCTGCATATCCAGCTCCTGCTTAAAATTACTGATGTTTTTGGCATCGATGCGCTTACCGTCAATTTCAAGATACATGTTAAGCAGGTTAAAACTGTTTAGGAAATTGCTTACCCGTCCCCGGCCATACAGATCATATGCACCGGCTAATACCACATTTTTAACTTTGAAAGGTTCGGGAGCCGACACGATCCCGATCATCCCATTAGCTACCGTAATTCCGTAATAATTAGAGGGATCAATTTTATCGGCCTTAATTTTCCAGGGATCGATACTTTGCGCTTCTGCTACCAAAGGTATCAACAAAGCAAAAAACAAAACAAACTTTAATATCCTATTCAAAATCAATACTTTAAAATACAATAATTGAAATATTACTTAACCTTTAATTGCAACTTTTTAATAACCAGCTGCCCTATTTCGGCGCCTTGCTTATTGCCTACGATACAGGCGTTTTTAAAATGAATGCCCCCCATTACCCTTGACATTCCTGCCGATTTTGCAGCTTCACGAAAGGACTTAAAAGAAAGGGGATCTATCCCAAATTCCATTTCAGATGAATCTGTATAGGCAAAGTCATCACCTATCCTATTGGTAAGCACTTCGGCGGCAGCTGATGAGATCACAGCATGGCCACTGCTATATTCCGGGAACGGCGGTGTTTGGATGTATGGCCGCCAATCGGCATCAATGTATTTGGTAATTACGGTTTCGGGCCTGACATAATTTGAACGGTATTTAAGGTACCAGCAATTGATAAAGCCATCAAACAATGCAATTGCCGTTTCGGTGTAAACGCTTACCGTAGTACCAAAATCAAATTTCTTACCCCTTGTGGCAACAGCCGTAATATTCATCCAGTGCCCTCCCGGCGAAAACTTCTTGGTAGCAAACGAAGCATGGCCAACCACATTGAGCTTAAAGGCATTATCATCCCAAAAATCGGCCTGGTGTTTCTGTTCTTTGGTCAAACTGTCAACTATTTGTTTTACCTCAAGTGCCTGTTTATAAAATGGACTGTTGTGATCTTTAACATTAAAAGCCGGTGGATCTGGCGGGATAAACTGGGCTGTCGAGTCCAGCACCATTGGCCTGATCTCGCCCCAATGCGCTTCCAGCGCCTGGGCATACATAGGCGGCGTGGGGATCCAACGGCCATCCTGCTGCTTTACGGTGTACTTGCTTGCCGAACGGGTTTGTGCATAATGGTCGCCCTTGCTCCACTTTAATATAAATTTGGCCACTTTATTTGCGTAGTTTACGGAACCCTCAAACAGAGCTGATGGCATACCCGCATCTTTGGCTTTCTTTTTAAGTGCATCAACATACTGGTCCATACTGCCTTCCGGAAACGTTACCGCGTTGCCAACCGTACAAAAGGCAAGTAATGAAGCAAACTGGTAATCGACAGCGGTATCTTTTGACGCTTTTGGCACTGCCGGCAAGTGTTTGATTTGACCGGATAACGATTTAAAATGCTCAGGATCGCCGGAGGCTATAACTTCATATGCAGCAATATTAGCATACACATAATTACGGGAAGCGGTTACTGGCGGGAAGTTGTTTTCCAGCACAATATCATTAAGCTTTTTAACAGTTTGACGATAAAGTTCGGGATCGTGGATTACTTTTTCATAGTCGGGCTTTTTACAGGATGCAAATAAAAATAATACTCCGGTAAGGCAAAATAAAAAGGATCTCATAAGTTGTAAAATAGGTTGAAACCAGGCAGATCTATAGGGAGAAACCTGCCGGATTTTTTAATTGATCAACAGCCAATATAGGCTTTTTTCGCCAATAGAACGGCATAATTGCGCTTGTTTTTTCATTAAAACATGTATTTTTTTTAGCGTCTCAATGCTTTACAAATGATACAATATCATTAAATTTATCATCCCCTTATACCCGTGTTTTATAAACCAATGAAGAAAAAAGTTCTTATTATTTTAGTGTTGATAGCTGTCATTTTCTGTTTCATCCCATCGAAAATAAAATTCAATCATGAAGTAACCATTGAGGCTTCCGATGCCGTTACTTCAAAGTTTTTAACCAATCAAAAAAACTGGGACAAATGGTGGCCCGGAACAAAAATAAATGCCACGCATTATCGCTATAATGATATCGATTTCACTATCGATAAATTGATCAACAGCGGTGCCGAACTTACGCTTCAAAAAGGCAAACTGAACCTTAGCTGTACAATTAATTACCTGTTGATCAATGAAGGTGAAGTTAAAGTCACCTGGAATGTCATCAAAAAAGATGGCATAGGCAGTATTCTTCCCCTGCTTGATAACTTCAAATTAGCTGATATTGAAAAACAAATAACGGCGATCTCCAAACACCTGAAGCTTTTTTTAGAGGATGAAAAAAACGCTTATGGTTACAAAATATATTTAAAAGGAGCTAAGGATACTGTTTTAATTACCTCAACAACGCTGTCAAACACCTACCCTTCAATTCCTGAGATTTACACTATCATCGGCGATCTAAAAAAACAAGCAAAGGATAAAGGTGTAAAGGAAACTAATTATCCTATCATGAACATAACAAAGATCAATGAAAAACAATACCAGGTAACTGTTGCTGTCCCGATCAACAGAAGTTTCATTCCATCGGCAAAAACTGCTATAAACTATATCCCTAAAGGAGGTAATTTGTTAGCAGCCGACGTAAAAGGTGGATCGAATACTGTAAAAGATGCTTTGGCACAAATTAAAGTATACATGAAAGATCACCGCCTGATATCTGTGGCAATGTCCTTCGAATCCTTAATTACAGACCGGTCTGCCGAGAAAGACACTGCCAAATGGGTGACAAAAGTATATTATCCTATCTTTTGATCTATTTGTTTATCACCATGAGCCTGCCATCATAAGTAACTATCAGATAAGTATTGGGCGTGATTGTTTTAAGTGGCATTACATTGCTAAGCTCCTGGAAATTAAACGAAGCATTCACCAGGTAACCGGGGTTTGAGAAAGCTTTATTATTCTTGTTATAATGCAGCTCTACTAAACCCAAAGCATCATACTTGCCTTCATAAGGAACTACGCCCCAAAAGTTCCCGTTCAGCAGGAGATCTCCGTTATCTGTTTTTAACACCGACCTGATCGGGGCCTGTTGGTACAAATAAGGCAGCGTAGTAACCGAGGTGGCATGCAATACATCGCTCACAAAAATGCTATTGAACTGGTTCACACTTAAACGGTCATTATCATCCAACTTATCCTTGAAAATTTCGGCTGTAGTTTTATCTGCCATTTTTTGATAGCTGAGCCATTCTTTTTTCAAGTACGGCAGTTCCTGCTCCAAGTCATTTTTGGGCCTGAACGGATAGTATAGCCCCTTGTAGTTGTAAGATAAGATGAGATCGTTTTTGCCGTCCTTATCCAAATCATTGTTATAAGCGTAAAGAGGCTGATCTGCAGTTACATTATATTTATTATTCAGCCCCCAGTTACCGGCAACAAGATCAGCTTTGCCGTCGCCATCAATATCGGTTATCATTGCCGACTGCCACCAACCTTTTTCCTTATCCAAAACCGGCGAGGAGAAACGATTCAATTTTTTTCCATCATTCAGGAAAACGTAAACGGGTTGCCATTCGGCAGTAATCAGCAGGTCGGGTTTGCCGTTATGATCAATATCTGTTGCAGTTATACTGGTAACATATTGCAGGTTAGTGATCTGGTCATAAGCTTTGTCATGACTTATTTCAAACTTTCCGCTGCCTTTGTTTATCAATACCGAAGAAGGAACAACAGCCGTATAGTTTTTAAATGAAACGGCGCTGGTAAATAAAATATCATTTAACCCGTCGCCATTAAAATCAAACAGCGTAATTTTTGCTGCCTGGTAATTGAGTTTAGGTAATGGCCGATATTCAAACTGAAAATTGCCTTTGTTAATATATAACCGGGGTTGTACTAATTTTTCGGTTTCTATAAACGGATGGTTAGCGCTGATCACAATCAGGTCGGGTTTACCATCGTTATTTACATCGGCCCATACTGCCTGCTCATCGGCTGTCTCTTTAAACTGGTTAAACAGCGGAATGTTCACTTTTTTAAATCCACCTGATTTATCGCCGACTAACAGATATTTCTCATCCCCTGCAATTCCCCCCACGTAAATGTCATCAATACCATCGCCATTTACATCAGCAACAGCTACTGCCGGTGTGTGGGGTAAATAAGTGTGAGGTAATAAGGAATAGTAATTAAAGTCGGGAGTATCAAATATGTTTACACGGGCCAAAAGTTTTGACTGTATGGGCTTGTAGTCAAACTGCTTTTTATTGCTGATAAATGCATCTATAATTTCAGATACAGGTCTGCGGCTATCAACCGATTGCGGGTTATACCTTAAGATCGTTTTCTGACCGGGCCTAAACTCTTTGATCACCTCGTAGCTATTATCAGGCCACACTACCAACAACGATTCTGGTTTATCGCCGGGGGCAAAGGTAAAAAGCAACTCATTATTTAAATTACTGGCATAAGCATTACTGGTTTGTATTTCCTGGTGATCTACACGGTCTTTTGATTTAAGGAAAAGTTTTGTGCCAATACCATCACGGTTCAAAAGGTTATATTTTGCCGTGTATTTAAGATAAGTAGGTTTACTTTCCTTACGGCTTTCCATTGTGGTGTTATTGTAGATGTATGCCGGCTCATCCATATTGTTGGTTACGATATCAAGATCGCCGTCATTGTCCAGATCAACAGCAACAGACCCTGCCGAAATGGATGGCTGCTGCATATCGTTGGCAGAAGATGCATCGGTAAATCTCAGCTTATCCTCGCCGTGATAAAAATAGTTATGCACACCACCTTCTGGCATTTTATTGATCTTGTCTTTATCGAAAACGCGGTTGTCTTTATAAGCCTGCATAACCGTTGGATCGCCAAGATATTTCAGGTAATCCATGTCATTAAGCCGGCGTTTGATTCCGTTGGAGAAGAACATATCCTTCTTTCCATCCATGTCAAAATCCTGCACCAGCGGCGACCACGTCCAATCTGTAGCAGAAACCCCGCTGTATAAACTCAGGTCGACAAACTTATTGCCGTTGCCAACATTGAGTTGCAGGCAATTTTTTGAGTATTGATAGTAAAATCCTGCATTAACTTCCTGGTTATAAATATCCAAAGGTTCATCATTTATTGTTGAGCGAAGTACCTTCATCTCTTCGGGAAGCATATCCGTGCTGAGTACATCCAGGTGCCCGTCCTTATTGATATCGCTGATGGTATTTCCCATCGAAAACAGGCTGGTATGGCCGAAGGCGCTTTTCAATTGTTCTTTGAAAGTGCCGTTATGCTGATTGATGTAGTAATAGTCCTGCTCAAAAAAGTCGTTGCTTACATAAATATCATCCCAGCCATCATTATTTAAATCGCCAACGCTTACGCCCAATCCATATCCAATCGGGGCCGAATAAATTCCCGAGCCGGCTGTTACATCGGTAAAGTGCCCGTTATCGTTCCTGAAAAGGTGATCGCCTGCATCGTGACTGTATTTAAACCGCTGGGTAGAATCGCCATAAGTATCATTACTGTGTACCGATGAAGTAAGCAGGAACATATCCAGGTCGCCATCCTTATCATAATCAAAAAACGAGGCCTGGGTAGAAAGGCCTGCAAAATCAAGCCCGTATTTGGCTGCACTTTCGGTAAACGTTAAATTGCCGTTATTAATATAAAGCTGATTTTTCCCTTTAAAGGTTTTATAACCCGATACCACGCTTACATAAATATCCATAAAGCCATCGCCGTTAATATCAACTACGGTTACACCGGTTTTCCAGTTACCGGTACCGGCAACGCCTGCTCTATCGGTAATATCCTCAAACTTCATCCCGCCCTTGTTAAGGTAAAGCTTGTTCGGGCCCTGGTTGGATACAAAATAGAGATCGGGTAGGCCATCATTATTAAAATCGGCAGCGGCAACACCTGCACCGTTGTAGAAATACAGGTAATCTAAAATATTAACCGAATCGGATACGATGTTCTTATTTACAAAGCTAACTCCTGTTTCAGTGGCCGGCAGCAATTTGAATACGCCCTCTCCGGCTTTTTTAGGTTTGCAGGAGAATAATCCTGTCACACCAATGCAAAACAGGACAAAGCAATATCTG
>NZ_DASVOB010000274.1:0-4513 GCF_036383575.1 Mucilaginibacter sp. | reverse complement strand
GAAGTATTGCGCCAATACCTGGCAGCAGGCGTTTAATGAAGGATTAAAATGTTCCTGCCAATCATCTTCACCATGTGTTTTTATATGAGTGTTTATTTCTTCGGCTATGATGTCACGCGCAGCCATAAACGCGCCGGCCGGTTCAACGGAAAGGTTTTGCATTACTTTTACCCTTATTGTTTGGGGGGAGGTTCCATCGGTTCCAGATACTGTGAAAATTACTTCTTTCGGGATCTCATTACTGTTGTACAGGTATTTGATCTGGTAAGATAGTGAAAGTACAGCTTCGCCAAACAGGTGCAGATCATCATAGTTTTTAATGTTCTGAAGCTCAGTGACTGGTATGCCCGAAAGGATGCTGATAGCCTCGATGTCTGTTATGTCCGGCTTAGTCTGTAAGTCCATCATTTGGCCAAGGGTTACCTCATTTAACTGCGTTGGCATCTGGATCCGCAGTTTGCCTTCGGTGGTTTTTAATATTCGTTCTGTCATAGCTATAAAGCCTGTATAGGTTTTGTAAATAATTATCGATATTAGATCAGCCCGTGTAATGCGCTTGTTTGTTGATGAGTTGGCCGGTACGGAAGGCGTGACTGAAGTTTTCCGGTATTATGTATTTTTAATTTATTGAGAGCGATATACCTTAAAGGATCTATTAGGTGGTTCCATGAATCAACGGGTTCATTAATGGTTTTGCCTGTTGTATCTGCACGCCATTTGTAACGGTTAAGCTCGTTGCGCAGGTTTACACTGTTGCGGGTTACATTTATTTTGTAGCGTTTAAGAATATCGATAGAATTTTTAACACTATCTGCACCTTTTTTTGCAGGGGTAACGCGCCATCCGAGGCGTTTCAACTCTTCTATTGATTTTGGCTCGGCACTATCAGCAATAATTTCGTTGTTAAGACTTACGCCCGCCTCTTTTAACTTCGCGGATATATCCGTATTGGTTAAACCTGTTTCGTAAAATAACTCATTAGCCCACAATTCCCCGTTTTGCTGGTACAGTTCAATGCACCCGGTTTCATCGTTAGTAAAACCAAAATCGAGGCCCATGGCTATCAAATGCGCATCGGCCGGGATAGATTCACAGATATACCAGTTATTGAAAATGAGTCCTGTTATTTTACCGGTTAAGCCACGGGCATATACCTTCCATAATTCAATGTCAACAGTTTTTAGCGCTTCAATTTTATCTCTTACTTCCGGAGCTAAAAATGGGTTATGCCTATGGTCAGACACGATGAGCTGTACACCCGGTTTGCCAATCAAGTGTTCATGCACCCAAAAGCCTGTATTAGGGTTGTAATCAATAAAAATGCGCTTTTTGGTACGTAATGCCAGCTCTGTGTATACATCCCACGTTAAACCATTGGCTTCATTTATAAACAGATAATCGCGCTTGCCGGATTTCGCGTCCTGGCTGTTGTCATAACTTTTAAACTCGATTATACTGCCGTTCAGGAATTCGAAAATGCGGTCGCTTTTATTGTAGTTTTTAATTTTTGCCTGTAATATCGGCGATGAGTTGAATATATTCAATGCATCGCGCATTGCACCTGCTTTAAGGTTAGGAATATCCTGCCCAACTATGGTTATTACCTGTTTTGGACTTTCGCCTGCAATACAAAACAGCGCCTGCTCAATGGCAAATGTTTTACCGCTGCTGGTGCCGCCCTGGTTAATTACTATATGCGCGGTTGACTGATAATTTTGTTTGAACAGGATAGAACACAGAAAGCCTTCAGGCTCCTTTGATGTAGTATCGGGGCTTGTTTCTTCATTGGTCATTGTTATTTATTGTTAATCCGGTAGCCCAAGTGTACAAGGGGCACCTGTGTTATAGTTGTACATCTTTTTCGCTGTCGGCAGGGGGAGGGCCTGAATTGAAGAGCTTTACATTTAATATGTTCCCGGCTTCGGTGTTGGTTGGTGATGGCTCGTATTTTTCGTTCCATCCCATATTTTTTAACGCGAACATTGCTCCCGTTGTATTTTGATGCAAATGAGCTTCATAACAGGCTTCTACACGTAAGATCCCTTGTTTAACAGCTGGTGCAAACCTACCGTTCTGTATATAATTGTTAAACTCCTGCCGACTGCTAAAGCCAAGGGCAAGGGCCAGTCCTGATAGGGTTGCCGGTTCGGGTTCTCGGTCCCAAATTTTGTGTTCAATAGTTTCTGCATTGTCTTTACTGTTTTTTACAGGTTTTTGTTCATGGTGATATTCACCTTTTATATTGTCGAAATATTTTTCAATTAGCCGCTTAACCTGGGCGGCGTTATTGCAGGAAGATATATCGGGTTTCATTATGTTTAAAATGCCGATTGGCATAAAAGAATAATCAAATGTCGGAAATATTTTTTACAATTGCTAATTTTATTGGTAATATTTTAATCAAGCCGAATAGATAAGCGGGAGAGATGTAAGAGATGAATAAAATGTAAATATTTTCTTTTTTAATAGAAAATATTTACATTTGTATATGGGCAAAGCAATTAAACGTAGTACAGCTATTGAAGCCAGGCAGGAGCAGGCTGCATCCCGCCCGTATGTATTTACTGACGCGCCTTTGCAGGCATTTAATGATCTGCTGGTGCCTTATGAAACCTATTTTAAATCGCCTTTGGCTAAGCTTGGGGCTATTAAACAAGGGTTACGCTCAAACTCTATCACTGATTTATTAAAGGTAACCGGGGCTACTCAAAGCGATATTGCTAAATGGCTGCATATTACCGAGCCTACGTTGCGCAAACATTTGCAAAGCGCACATGAGTTAAACCAGGGGCTTAGCGAGCATATCATTCAACTGTTTGAACTTTTTGATAAAGGCCTTGACACCTTCGGTGCCCTTGATCAGTTTAAAGGCTGGTTAAAACAATATAATCCTGGTATTGATGCTGTGCCTTATGATCTGCTTGATACCATAACAGGCATTAGCATTGTGATAAGCCAGCTTATCCGCATTGATTACGGCGTGCTTGCATAAAACAATTGCTTTTTTGATGCGGTTGTTTTGTGATCACTAAATAGTTTATTAATCTATCTCACCTGTCTTTTGAACGTTTACCGGATAAGTCAAACCAAATATGCTCATGACCGTAAGGGCTCAGGAATTGATGGGCGTTGGAATTCATTGGGGCAATATATGATTTATACAGGCGGTTCGTTAGCGCTTTCATGTCTTGAAAAACTGGCACATTCGCCAGGTACAGCCTTGTACGCCGGGGATTTTTCTGTTATTATATTCCAGATACCAGATAACCTGCCCGTTTTTGAAATCACTGTAAGTAAACTCCAAAAACTTAACGCCAACTGGCACAAGGTGATCAACTATCCGGTTACTCAATTACTTGGTGATACATGGCTTCGTAAAATGGAAACTCCTGTTTTGAAAGTGCCATCGGCAATTATTGATCTTGAATATAATTACCTGTTTAATCCCGCCCATCCCGATTACAACAAAATAACTATCAGTAGTGTAAGCAAGTTTACTTTTGATCCGAGGCTTAAAGCTCAATAAAACCTGATTCAAACAAATAACTTAAATAATTATTTTATAATTGCAGGGTTAACCTTTACGTTTCCTGCATCGAATAATTATAATGGGTATTAATAAAACAGGCATTTTAATTTTTGCAGGCTTACTTATAGGTATTAGCGTACATGCCCAGGATAAAAGGTACATACCAATAGGACATACCAAATATAAAGATACCGTACTGGTTACCCATCCTGATACTACCTTTGAAAAAGATATTTTTGACGTTATTGGATCTGTTTTTGGCGAAAGTAAGAAACCCGGTAAGGTTGATTCTGTAACTTCAAAACCTGTAATATCAATTATCCCGGCTGTGGGATATACTTTACAAACAGGACTGGCCGGTACTATATCAGGTAATGTGATCTTCAGGTTAGCACCTGATACGCGGATCTCCACCATAACGGTAAACCCTGCCTATACTCAAAATAAGCAGGTGATAATCCCTATACAATCAAATATCTGGTCGGAAAATAACAAGTATGATTTTATTGGCGATTTCAGGTTTTACAAATATCCGCAGAGTAGCTTTGGCTTAGGCAGTAATTCTGACAGGGATAATGAAAATCCGTTGGTTTATAGTTTTTTTCGTTTTCATGAAACTGTTTTGCGCAATATAGCCGGTAATTTTTATGCCGGTTTGGGCTATATTTTTGACGACAGGTGGAATATGTACGAGAAGGGACAGCTAAATGGAAAAACGTCTGATTATGAGCGATACGGCCCCGTTAGTCGCGCTATATCAACAGGGATAACCTTTAGCGGCTTGTATGACAGCCGTGATAACCCTATCAACGCATCGCGCGGATTTTACACTTCTTTACAGTACCGGGATAATTATACATTTTTAGGAAGTACAACCGCCTGGCGCTCATTAATGGTTGATGTGCGTAAATACTTTAGGTTCCCTGAAAGTTCGGATAATGTATTGGCCTTTTGGTCGTATGATTGGTTGGTACTTAATGGCAG
>NZ_DASVOB010000273.1:0-4788 GCF_036383575.1 Mucilaginibacter sp. | reverse complement strand
GTTATATATCGATGCTAAAGGCGATAAGTTAAGGTTTAATATTACTGCCAACCGCTTTTTAAACCGGATGATCAGGATTATTGTAGGCCGGTTGCTTGAAATTGGCAAAGGCCAGATGAGCACCGATGAATTTGAGTTTTATATTGCCAATAAACAAACGCCTAAGGTCATTATCCCCGCACATCCGCAGGGTTTGTACCTGTCAAAAGTAACTTATCGCTATCTTGATCTCGAACCGCGGTCGGCATTTCCTTTACTTAACAGCGTGGATTGGCACCCCTTATAACGCTTATCTGCTGATTTTTAAAAATATGACGCGTTAATTTGGTACTTTTGCACCCTCATTTTAAATTTTAATAGTATCCTGATGGCGTGGTCTGACAAATTGAAGCTTAATAAACAACTGTTGCGTTCTGTAAATGAAGCCGGTTTTGCAAACCCTAAAGAGCTCCAGCTTAAAACCATCAACCGCATTATTGGTGGGCAGGATATTATTGCCATTGGCCCTGAAGGAAGCGGAAAAACCACTGCTTATGTGTTAGGTGTATTAAACCGCTTTAACTATGCCCCCGAAGGCGTTCCGCGTGTATTGGTATTGGTGCCGGAAAAAGAACACGTATTTGCTGTTATAGAACAATTTGACCGTCTTAACAAGAATAAATCTATTCGCATAGTTGGCTTGTACGTTACCCCTGGCTTTGAAAGCCAGATGGATGAGCTTGCCGATGGTGCCGACATTGTTGTAGCTACTCCCGACCGGGCAAGGGCTATCTACCTTAAATTGGCTTTAAATTTAAATAAAGTTGATTTACTGGTGGTAGATGATGCCGACCAGATCGTGAAAAAAGGCTTGCAGTTACCGGTTGTTGAACTGGCTAATAGCATTGACAAAGGCCAGCACCTGGTATTTACCGAAGTGATGCATGCCAAGCTCGAAAAAATGATAGATCCATTTATGAGGCTACCAGCGGTAATTGAGGTTGATGAATTAAGCGAAACAGTTATTGAGACCCACGAACAGCTTTTATACAATGTACCAAACTTTGGTACCAAGCTGAACCTGCTTAATCTGTTTATGTATGACGAAGAACTGTTTACTAAAACGGTTGTATTTGTAAACAGTCAGACAACTGCTGAAAAGCTTTTCCAAAGCCTCAAAAGCCGTTTACGTACAGGTGTTGCATACTTAAATCCAAAGTTTTTTGATACAAAGGGATTCAAGAGCGTTGAGGATTTCAAGGCTGAAGCCAGTGCCCGAATCCTGATCGTGACCAACGAAAACGAGGAAGAGCTTGACCTGAGCGGTATCCCCTTTCTGATCCATTTTGATTTACCTGCTGATAACGAACTGTTTATTAGCCGAATAGCCAATCATGACCCTGACAATAAGGAAGAAACATTGGCGATGACCTTTGCTACTGATATTGAGCTAAGCCAGGTAAAGAAAATTGAACAGATAATAGGCAATAAGATCCCTGTGGCCGAACTACCAGATGATTTGGTGATTGTAACCGAGTCGAAGCCTAAAAAGGCAGATGCAAAAGAGGATGTTAAACCGACTGGTGTTGGTGAAGCTTTTCATGAGAAAAAAGCATCAAACGCCAAAACGTATAACCTTAGCGCCAGTACCAAGGCCAAAATGAATAAGAAGAAAAAACACGGGTAAATAATCTGTTCTATCCAGACTTACGAAGTTTTAAAAACTTCGTAAGTCTCTATCGCTCCTCTATCACACTATCTCCAAATACAACTCTTCCACTTTTTTCCTTGCCCAATCTGTTTTCCTTAAAAACTTGAGGCTCGATTTTATACTGGGATTATCATTAAAACAATTGACCCTGATCCGTGTACCCAATTCCTTCCAGCCAAAGTGAACTACCAGTTCGTTAAGGATCGTTTCGAGGGTTTTGCCATGTAAAGGGTTATTGGGTTGTTGCTCCATAAAGCAAAAGTAGATGTTTGTTTTGGCAAAATAGTATAACAAATTTTGTTGCCCTCCCGTTTAAATAACAAATGATATTAGCGGATATTTAATAAATCGTAAATTTTATTAAATTTAATGCTGCTAAGTTTAACCCGCTTCTTCAAATTGCCCAAAATTATTTTAATGAATAGCTATAAGTGTTACCTTGTTTTGTTGTTGCAAGCTATTTCGTTATGCGCGTTCTCACAAAACCGCCCCATTCATTTTCAGCATATTGGCAGCCGTGAAGGGCTTTCTGAACTGAATATTAACTGCATTATGCAGGATAGCCGCGGTTTTATTTGGGTAGGCACACGTGATGGACTTAACCGTTATGATGGTAACAAATTCAAGGTCTTTAAAAATATTGTTAGCGATAATAACAGTATCAGTAACAGCTTTGTTCAGGACATACTTGAGGACAAAAACGGCAACCTGTGGATCTCGACCAGCGGTGGCGGGTTAAATATGTACGACCGTAAATTTGATCGTTTTATCCATTATCGCCACAATCCAAACAACACCAATTCAATAGCCAGCGATATTTTAGTTAAGATAGCACTTGATAAAAGCGGGAACCTGTGGATCTCGAATCAAAAAGAAGGTCTGGACCAATTTAATATAGCGCAAAAAAAGTTTACGCATTACCGGTATAATGCAGCTGATACAGCCAGTTTAAGTGATAACAATGTCCGCGCGGTTTATGTAGACAGTCAAAATAAATTATGGGTGGGCACAACGTATGGCGGCCTAAATCTTTACAAACCACAAAGCCAAAATTTTACCCGCTTTGTTCATGATGAAGGTAAGCCTTCTTCCCTATCGGCTAATAAGGTCAACGCTATTTTGGAGGACAGTAGTCGCCGTTTATGGGTGGGTGTAAGCGACGCGGGGCTCAACCTGTTTAATCCGATTGCCAAAACCTTCGCTCATTACAAAAATGATCCCAGTAACAAGAACTCTCTTTCATATAACAGTGTGCAGTGCCTTGCTGAAGATAATAATCACGACTTGTGGATCGGTACTGAAAATGGAGGATTGAATGTTTTCAATTATGCTACGGGGCAATTTAACAACCACCAGGAGGATGATGTAGATAACAGCAGCATTGCCAACAATTCGGTTGACGTGATCCTGAAAGATAAAAGCGGCAATATGTGGATCGGCGCTTTTGCATCAGGCCTTAACTTCTATAAAAAAACGAGCGAAAACTTTGTTCACTATCAGCACAGCGCACAGCCTAATAGCCTGTCAAATAACTTTGTATTAAGTATTTACGAAGACAAAAAGAACAACATATGGGAAGGCACGGATGGCGGCGGCCTAAACCTTTTCAATCCTGAAAAAGGAGAGTTTAAGGTTTATAAAAATACTAATAGCAATATCTGCGGTAATTACATTTTAACCATACAGGAAGATGCCAAAAATAACCTATGGATAGGCACCTGGGGCGATGGCGTAAGTGTGATGAACCCGCAGACGCGCAATTTTAGATCTTTTAAACATAACCCGGATGATAGCACCAGTATAAGCGGTAATAATATTTATGCCATAGCCAAAACGCTTGATGGAAAATTATGGTTTGGCACACTTGGTACCGGGCTTGATCTGTTTGATCCTAAAACCAATAAATTTATTCATTACCGCCATGATGCCAATAATCCCAAAAGTATCAGCAGCGACAATATCAACTCACTGCTTGGCGACTCAAAGGGTAACCTTTGGGTTGGCACTAACGATGGCGGCGTTAACCTGTATGATGCTCCAACTAATTCATTTAAACCCGTACAATACGAAAAACTGAACAGTGCGCTTGGCAACAACACGGCGCTCGATCTTTTTGAAGATCACCTGGGGAATATCTGGATCTGTACTTATGGTGGTATCTATCGTTTAAACCCGGCCAACGGTAAGGTTACAAACTTTAAAATAAAAGATGGTCTGCCCAATAATTATACTTATGCGGTTGAAGAAGACAACAGCGGCAATTTATGGATCAGCACCAATAAAGGCATTTCCAAATACAATCCTAAAACTAATAAATTTAGGAATTTCACCATTGAGGATGGTTTACAGGCTGACGAGTTCAAGCCCCACTCGGCAGTAAAGAGCCATGATGGCACCATGTATTTCGGTGGTGTTAATGGGTTTAACATGTTCAATCCCGAAAATATCAGGGATAATATTTATGATCCGCCCCTGGTCCTTACCGATTTTCAGATCTATAATAAATCTGTCAGCGTAGGGCAAAACAGCGATGATCCTTCACCCCTGAAGGAAGATATTTCCGAAACAAAATCGATAACCTTAACATATGATCAATCAGTTATATCGTTCGAATATGTATCGATGGACTTTGCCTTAGGCAGCAAGGAATCATATGCTTACCAGCTTGAAGGTTTTGATAAAACGTGGAATTATGTTGGTAACAAAAACACGGCTACTTATACCAACTTGCCGGCCGGTAATTATGTATTCAGGGTAAAAAGCCGCAGTGCAGATGGGAAATGGTCTGTAAGACAAGTAAGCCTGAACGTTATTGTGCTCCCTCCCTTCTGGCTTACCTGGTGGTTTATCAGCTTGCTGATTTTGCTTACTGTAGCGGCCATTTATGCAATTTACCGGTATAAAGTAAATACTATAGTAAAACAAAAGAACCTGCTTGAAAAACAGGTTGGCGAACGTACGGCAGAGGTTATGCAGCAATCGGAAGAGTTAAAGGCCCAGTCCGAAAACCTGCAAACCTTAAATATCGAGCTCCAAAATCAATCGGAAGAGTTACAGGCTTTGAACGAAGAGTTGCTTGCCCAGTCGGAAGAGTTACA
>NZ_DASVOB010000272.1:0-1752 GCF_036383575.1 Mucilaginibacter sp. | reverse complement strand
AGTGGCAGTTATTCCCAGGCCTCTGGCCTGCATTCCATACGGCGGCCAGAGGCCGTGAAATAGTTGCCACTCGGCTGGAGCCGAGCGGCGGCGAAATTTTTTATATGCCATCGCTTTATGAAAAAAATATTATCCATACTCGCCTTATCGATTGCAGGTTTTATAAGCCAGGCCCAACAACTGCCCCCGGTTTTTGACGCTAAACGATCAGTTGAAGCACAATCAACAGAAACAATAAGGAAATATCTTTCACCGGTGCGCATCTTGTGGAAATCTCCGGATGCGGCAACCAATATCATCAATGCCGAAAAGTTATTAAAGCAGGGTGATGGACAGGCGGATCTTTCAGGTAATGACCTGTGTATCCTGCAAAGTAATGAAAAGGGAAAACCCGGTTTATTGCTCGATTTTGGCAAAGAACTGCATGGTGGTTTGCAATTGGTAACAGATCAGTCGAGAGGGGGGAAGCCGGTAAGGGTGCGTATTCGTTTTGGCGAATCGGCCAGCGAGGCCATGTCAAATATCGATACCATAAAAGGGGCTACTAATGATCACGCCATGCGCGATATGATCGTGTCACTACCATGGCTGGGTAAGCTGGAAATTGGCAATACGGGTTTTCGTTTTGTGCGGATAGACCTGGTGGATGATATCAGCCAGCTTAAACTGAAAGAAGTCCGTGCCATTTTTATTTACCGTGATATACCTTACCTCGGCTCTTTTAAATGCAGCGATACCCTGCTCAACAAGATCTGGCTTACCGGCGCTTATACTGTACACCTCAACATGCAGGATTACCTTTGGGACGGCATAAAACGCGACAGGCTGGTTTGGGTAGGGGATATGCATCCTGAAACCTCAACCATTGCAGCCGTTTTTGGCGATAACCCGGTTGTTCCTAAAAGTCTCGACCTTGCCCGCGATATTACCCCGCTGCCCGGTTATATGAACGGTATGGTATCTTACTCTATGTGGTGGATCCTGATCCAGCGCGATTGGTACATGCACACGGGCAATTTAAAATATCTGCAACAGCAAAAAGCTTACCTCGTAAAGTTACTTGATCAATACGCTGTACAGGTTGATGCAAATGGCAGCGAAAAACTGGATGGAGCCGGGAGGTTTTTAGACTGGCCATCCAGCGAAAATAAACCCGCCATTCATGCCGGTTTGCAGGCCATGCTGGTAATGACCCTGAATGCCGGCGCCGAACTATGCAAAATATTGAACGATCCAATCACTGCCCAAAAATGCGAAGCCGCCGTTGCCAAACTTAAAACCAATGTACCTGATGCCAGCGGTTCCAAACAGGCGGCAGCCTTACTGGGCTTATCGGGCCTGCTGCCTGCTCAAAAGGCTAATGAGATCCTTTCGGCTGGTGGAGTGCATAATTACTCTACCTTTTTTGGTTATTACATGCTGCTGGCCAAAGCCAAAGCCGGCGATTATCAGGGTGGAATTGACGCTATCCGCAACTTTTGGGGGCCAATGTTAAATCTTGGCGCAACAACCTTTTGGGAAGATTTTAATATCGATTGGCTGCCAAATGCCTCACGGATAGATGAACTCGTTCCTGATGGTAAAAATGATATCCACGGCGACTACGGGGCTTATTGCTATAAAGGTTTCAGGCATAGTCTGTCGCACGGCTGGGCGTCAGGGCCAACTCCCTGGTTAACTGAGTACGTGCTGGGTGTAAGGGTGATAGCACCGGGTTGTAAGGTGATCAAAATTGAGCCTCATTTAGGCGAT
>NZ_DASVOB010000271.1:0-2752 GCF_036383575.1 Mucilaginibacter sp. | reverse complement strand
TACCATTTCAGCATCAGGATATCAAACTTAATGTTCTGCCCTATTTTGCCGATGTTCTCGTTTTCCAGGATCTCCTTAAACTCAGTGACGATACTTAGTGCAGCAACCTGATCAGCAGGAACTGGTACATACCAGCCTTCGCCTGGTTTAACCGAAAATGATAAGCCTACCAGTTCGCAATAATTAGGGTCGGTACCGGTAGTTTCGGTATCGAAGCAAAATGTTTGCTGTTGGGCTAATATTTTTATCAGATCGGCACGTTTCTCAGCGGTGTCGGCCAGATGATACTCATGCGGTGTATTGTTAATGTTTTTGGCAGCAAGGGTAAGCTCTTCGTGAATGTCTTCCACATCAACCGTCATTGTGGTGCGACCGGTTGCTACCGGGTTGCCAAAAAGGTCGATCTGGGTACCGGCGGGCTTTAACTCGGTTATGCTGAAATCATCGCCAAACACGCGCCTACCCAGGGTACGGAACTCCAGTTCGGCAAAAAGCGGCTCCAGTAATTCTTTGCTTGGCGCACATACTTCCAGGCCTTCCTCATCTAATTCAACCGGGACATTTAGTAAAATAGTCGCCAGTTTTTTGGACATCAGCCCCTGTGCTTTAAACTGCTCAACGTTTTCGCGCTGTTTTCCTTTAAGCTCGTGGCTGTGCTCAAAGATGTTTTCCATTGAGCCATATTGTTTAATAAGGGTTTTGGCTGTTTTTTCGCCAATGCCCGGAATGCCCGGGATACCATCTACCGCATCGCCCCACAAGCCTAAAATATCAATCACCTGGTCAACACGCTCAATTTCCCATTTGGCCAATATCTCTTTAACGCCCTGTATCTCCATTTCGTTACCCATGCGGGCGGGTTTGTAAACGAAAATATTATCTGATACCAGCTGGCCAAAATCCTTATCCGGGGTCATGCAATAAACCTGATAGCCCTTTTGTTCGGCTTTTTTGGCGAGTGTACCGATGATATCATCGGCCTCATAACCGTCAGATGTAATAACCGGGATGTTAAAACCTAATATGATTTTTATTACATAGGGTAAAGCCTTTGCCAGGTCTTCGGGCATGGCTTCGCGGTGCGCTTTGTAGCCTTCAAAATCGGTATGGCGTTCAGTTGGCGCTTCGGTATCAAATACTACAGCCATGTGGGTGGGGGCTTCCTTTTTCAAAACATCAAGCAGGGTGTTGGTAAAACCCATCATTGCCGAGGTGTTTAACCCATTTGATGTGAAGCGGGGTGTTTTACTTAAAGCAAAATGCGCCCGGTAAATAAGGGCCATGCCATCCAAAAGAAATAGTTTTTTCATAATATCATTGACACTAATTGCACGAATTTAAGCTAATTAGCTCGAATTTTTTGATGCCGGTGTTTATTGCAAAGAACACGATTTTTAATGAATTGCATGGTTTAATTTCATTATCAATTTGTGCAATTCGATCACATTCGTGAAAATTCGTGTTCGTTTTATTTGAAGCTACAGTTAGGAATATGGTCATTCACCATGCCAGTAGCCTGCATAAAAGCGTAACAAATGGTAGTGCCAAAAAATTTAAAGCCGCGTTTTTTCATGTCTTTGGCAATAGCGTCAGATTCCGTACTGGTGGCAGGCGTTGAGTTGGAATGGTTCATGATCGCTTTACCATCCGGCATAAAACTGTACAGGTATTTATCAAAGGAGCCAAACTCTTTTTGCAGGCCGATAAACAATTGAGCATTACTGATAGAGGTTTTTATTTTAAGGCGGTTGCGGATGATGCTTTCGTCTTGCATCAGGCGTTCAACATCTTCCTCATCAAATGAAGCAACCTTCTGAACATCAAAATTGGCGAATGCCTTCCGGTAGCCTTCGCGACGGCGCAAAATAGTGATCCAGCTAAGCCCGGCCTGTGCCGATTCAAGGATCATGAATTCAAAAAAGGTATGGTCGTCATGAACCTCTTTTCCCCATTCTTCATCATGATATTTGATGTATAGTTCGTCGGTACCGGCCCATGAACAGCGGGTTGGATTGTTGGTTGGATTGCTCATTATATTTGTCTTAGGTAGGAATAAATGATTGAAAATTTGGTGATTTTTTGTTGAGCTAACATGTCTATTACATCTTTGATCACGGGATATGGGGTTTCTCCATCGGCCATAATAAAAATACGTGTTGAACTGTTATGTTTTTCGAATGTAGCTTTGCGCGATTCTTTTATCCATTCGGCTAATTCATCGAGTCTTAATCCCGGTTGATTGTAATAGTCTGTAGCGTTGTAATAACCCGAAATATATTTTTTGATTTGAGTCATTGGAGTTCCGATCACATCCGTTTCGCCAAATTTATTGATCTCATCTGGTGTAAAACCAGCGTTGTATTTATCTCCTATTTGTTTGAGTGCAGCCTCACGTATATCAGGTGCATCAAGCTTTAGCATCATCTTTTTTTGCCCGATAAGTATGGTGGTGGTGGTAAAGTAGCTATCAGGATCTGCAGTATTAAAAGAAGACCCTGTTGGCAAATTGATCAAAATAGGATAACGTATTGCGGGACGACCACTCAGCATGAGAAATGATAACACGATCAATAATAAATTGAACATCGGAAACATGTCTACGTCAAAATGCTTTCTGCGGAATTTAGGTCTGTACATGGCGTGAAAAGGTTAAGTAAAGGATTAAACAACGGTATTACAAGGAGCGAATCCTATAATGCTAAACAGGAATTTGCTTCACTCCTTATAACGACGTTGTTGTGTACTTATTTCA
>NZ_DASVOB010000270.1:0-8162 GCF_036383575.1 Mucilaginibacter sp. | reverse complement strand
CGGCATTTCCTTTTCTCTTTCTCTCTGCCCCTCAGCGCCTTTCAAACCTTTTCTAAGAACTTCCGCTCCTTTTCGAAGCGGCTGCAAAGGTGCGAATTTCTTTTCTCTTTCACAAAAGATTTTGAATCTTTTTTTTCTCCCTCTTTTCGCCCTTCTCTAACCCTTTAATGAACTATCACGCCTCCTCGTTTCCTCGTTTGCGGGCTGCAAAGGTGCGAATTTGATTTTGATTTAGCAAGTGAAAATTTCACTTTTTTAAATCTTTTTTCATTCGCTTTAAACCTTCAAAAAACAACGCCTTTTTTCTAAAGCGGTCACAAATGTACACAGAAAACTCGCATTCAACCAAGATATATTTTCAAATAATGAAACCTATTTTACAACTCACTGTAAATTAACCACAAACAGGTCGGATGCTATTACTATAATTAAGTAAAGACGGGCATTTACCTAATGCGTATATTTGAAATGTATATGAACGAGCTTAATTTCCCACCGCATTTCATTGCATCATTAAGTGCAGAAAACGGTTTCGACGAAGAAAATTTTGTAAAAGCACACCAGTTTGAGGATGCTCCAACCTCTATAAGGGTTAATCCTTTTAAGCCATCTGCCTTAAAAAGCATACAAAATATACCCTGGTGTACCAATGGCTATTACCTGGAAAGCCGTCCGTCGTTCACTTTTGATCCGCTTTTTCATGCCGGTTGCTATTATGTACAAGAAGCATCGTCCATGTTCATTGACCATATTTTTAAAACGATCCATCAAAATAACGAGGATGAGATAAAAGTACTTGACCTTTGCGCAGCGCCCGGAGGCAAAAGCACCCTCCTAAATTCGGCCCTGCAGCCTACTGATCTGTTGGTAGCAAACGAGATCATAAAAACCCGCGTACCTATATTAACAGATAATTTAAACCGGTGGGGCACGGCCAACACCATTGTTACCAATAATGACCCTAAAGATTTCGGAAGGTTGAAAAGCTTTTTCGACATCATACTCGTTGATGCGCCATGCTCGGGTTCTGGCATGTTCCGTAAAGACCCGGACGCGATGAACGAATGGTCGGAAGGGAATGTGAACCTTTGCCACCAGCGGCAGGAACGCATACTTGCCGATATTTATCCGGCCTTAAAAGAAGACGGCTACCTTATATATAGTACCTGTTCCTACTCGCACCAGGAAAACGAAGACATCGTGGACTGGCTGTGCAGTGAGTTTGAACTGGAAAGCGTACGTATACCTATCAATAAGGAATGGGGGATTGCTGAAACGCAGTCGGCGGAGAAAAAAGCCTGGGGTTACCGCTTTTACCCGGGTAAAGTAAAAGGCGAAGGCTTATTTGCCTCATGCCTGCGTAAAAAAGAAAACAGCGGCGATCTGGCGTCATTTAAAAACAACACCCAGCAAAAATTGCCGGGTAAAGAACTTGACCAGGTACGTTCATATATTAATAACCCCGATGACTTTTATTACTTTAAGGTAAATGAAGACTGGATGGCCATTAACCGCGCCCATAAAGAAAGCCTCAATATATTACAAAGGCAGCTTTATATTAAAAAATCGGGGGTAATTATTGGGAAACTTGCCGGTAAAGACCTGATCCCCGATCATGAACTGGCTCTAAGCCTTATTATTAATAAGAATGCAGTTTTGCAAACACCTCTTAATAAGGACCAAGCTATCCAATATCTGCGCCGGGATAATATAGAGTTAACCACAACCAATAAAGGCTGGACGCTGATGACCTTTGAAGGGCACCCGATTGGCTGGGCCAAGCTTTTGCCTAACCGCATCAATAATTATTATCCCAAAGAAATAAGGATCCTGTCAGCGCACCCTCCCCGGGAATGGTAGTATATATTATATATGTAAACCGTCTTTCGCGTTAGGGATGGAAGAGGAAAGCCCGGAGCGTGCGCCGGGTTTGTGTGCCGGCCAGGCGAGGACTTGGAACGTACAGCCCGGCCCGTTAACTAACGGGAACGCCATAATAAACATAAACTATAGCATTAGAATTAAAAATCACGTAAAGACACTAAGCCGCAAAGAGAAGATATTTCCAAACTTTGCGGCTTAGCACCTTTGCGTGAAAACAGTTATATAACTATTGAAATTTAAACCCTAAACCAACCTGCCAAACCTGGTTACGATAATTAGGCAGGTCCTGATCGGCATAAGGTCGGTTTTCGCCCAGGTCGAAATTGTAACGACCGCGGATCTCTACATTGCGGTTGATATCAAAGCTTACCCCCACAACACCGGCTACATAGCTATGGCCGGCATCATTGTCGATATGATCGATACTGGTGCCCAGGTTGCTTTCGTAAGTGTTTTTAGTTGATGTTAAAAAGGTAAGTTGCGGACCAACCAACAGGTTAAAACCCCGTACCACCCTAAACTTAGCCAGTAACGGCACATCGATATAATTGGTGCGCTGTGTAAATTTCCCCTGCCGATCATTTACTTCATATCCTTTTTGCGAAAACAATACTTCGGGAGCAAATGACAGCGGGTAAATAATAGGCAAATCAAATGTTAAACCTGCATGCCAGCCGGCAATTGAGCTTGAACTGTAGTTGCTGTTATAAGAATCAACCGTGTTTGAAACATTCAGGCCTACTGCCACGCCAACTTTTGGGGTGTAAAAATCATCATAACGGCGTTGAGGCTGCGACCTTTCAACAACCCGACGGGGCGGGCGGCGGTGACGCGGACCATAATAATATCCCTGCGCGCTAACTGAACCAACGGTAAAGAGGCATATCGCCAAAAAAAGTAATTTTTTCATCGTCTTTCTCTGTTTTAAATAAGTGGCGGGAAAAGCCTTGGCCAATTACTTTACCGGTTGCCTCGGACTTTTCCCTGTATGTATGTTAATAACGTGATAGATTAATAAAAAACGTAAAGGTTTATTAACGGTTTGATTTTTGTAATAGTTGTAACATCATTTTCATCAAAAATTCAGAATAACGCTACATTTGGCCTATGCAAGCTTCTAAAACCCGCATTTTTTATCCGTTAATTATCATCTTCACATTTTTTACTGCCGATGCTTTCGCTCAAAAAGAGAGCTATATCCAATTATTAGGCAAACAAAACCGCTGGGTTGACTCGGTTTACAATAAAATGAGCCGAAAGCAGCGGGTGGCGCAATTGTTATTTGTGCGGGCGCATACCAATAAGGGGAAAGCCTATGAAGATTCGGTCGGCCAGGTAATTAAGGAGCAGCAATTGGGTGGCGTGGTGTTTTTTCAGGGCGGCCCTGTGCGCCAGGCCAACCTTATTAATAAATACCAGAAACTGGCCAAAGTACCATTAATTATAACCATGGATGGCGAATGGGGATTAGGCATGCGCCTCGACTCTACCATATCATATCCGTACCAAATGACGCTTGGTGCCATACAGGATAACACCCTGATCTACAAAATGGGTCAGCAGGTGGCCTATGACTTTAAGCGACTGGGGATGCAGATGAACCTTGGGCCGGATATGGATGTGAATAACAATCCCAACAACCCGGTTATCAACTATCGCTCTTTTGGCGATAATATGTACAACGTGGCAAAAAAAGGCATCGCTTATTTTAAGGGGATGCAGGATGCCGGTCTCCTTACTTCGGCCAAGCATTTTCCGGGGCATGGCGATACCAATGTCGATTCACATTTTGATTTACCATTGCTACCCTATAGCCGTGCGAGGTTGGATTCATTAGAGATGTACCCTTTTCGCGAAGCTATCAATGCGGGAATTAGTGGTGTAATGATCGCGCACATGGGTATCCCATCGTTAGATAACACGCCAAAACTCCCCTCTACCCTTTCGCGCCCTATCATAACCCGTATTTTAAAGGACTCGCTGAAGTTTAAAGGCCTGGTGATATCGGATGCGATGGAAATGAAAGGCGTAACCAAATATTTCCCTAACGGCGAAGCTGATGTAAGGGCATTTATTGCAGGCAACGACATTATTGAATTATCTGAAAACTCCGACCGGGCTATCGGCCTGATCCGTAGAGCCTTGAGGCATGGCAGTGTAAGTGCGGCCGAATTTGAGGCCCGAATCAAGAAGATCTTAACCGCCAAATACTGGGTAGGGCTTAATCAATATATGCCAACATCACCGGTTAACTTAAGCCAGGATATTAACAGCGATGCAGCAAAAGCATTAGTTCAGCAACTAAGCGATGCAGCGGTAACACAGTTAAAAAACAATGGACCAAAGCTTAATCCTTTTTTAAAAACGGCTATTGTAAGTATAGGTGTAAGCTCGCCAACACTTTTCCAGATGGAGGTTGTGAAAAACTTTCCAAACAGCCGCATATTTATAGTTAATAAAGATGCCCCAGCCCTTGAAGTTACCAATATCCTGAACTGGCTTAAGCAATATCAGCAAATTATTGTGGGCATACATGATACCCGTCTACGCCCGCAAAGCAAACTTGATTATAGCAGTGATGTAAAATTGATGATCGCCGATCTGGCTTCGCGCAAAAATACGGCGTTCAGTGTGTTTGCCAATGCTTATACTATAGCAGGATTACCGGGCCTTGAAAAAGCAGGCAACTTAGTGGTTTGCTACCAGATGTCGCCCGAGTTGCAACAGTCGGCAGCGAAAGTGCTTAGCGGGAGGTTAAGGCCTACGGGGAAGCTACCGGTAAGTGTGAGTGCGTTTTTTACTACCGGGATGGGGTTATAGTTAGGGATTAGGTGCGCCGAGGTTACAATATTTTAACAGGTCAACACTGTTATTTAAATTGGCTTTCTGTTAATACCTTTTTATTTTTCATAACGCTAAGCAGGTGTTGAGCCTCTGGCTCATAAAGATCTTCTCCAAAGCAAAAGTTGCGCATGCCATAGTCAAATGCGATAGTTCCCGTTTCCTTATTTCTGTAATAAAATATGAACCAATGTTTCCGGTCGGATTCTGAATCCACTTCCCTGATCCGAAACTCCCTGCACTCGTTAAGGTCATAAACTTTTTCACGGGTAAACAGATCGTTTTTCCGGCTAATGCTGAAAGTCCCCATACCAATTTCAACGATCTCTTCACCCCAAAACAGCCAGATAATCGTTTTTAAAGTCATAATTCCGCCAAGAGCCCAGCCGCTTATCCAAAATATCATAAAACCACGACCAAAATCGCTTGAGGGATGCAAAAGTTCATCAATAGCAGACGATCCGATATATCCCCATACAGCCAGCGAAAAACATATATATACTAAAAAGAGATAATTACGTTTTGCAGGAATAGTAATTTTGAGATAATCGAAATTATCCTCAACTATTACCCTGCCCTGATAAGGTTTTTCCATGATCTGATAATACGGGCATAAATATCAGATTTAATATGATGGCTGCAAATGCGCCGTAACCTTTTTTATCTTTACTAAATATTATGCAACCTACATTCAATAAATATAACAATAAGTTTAAAGAGGCGCTGGCGGGTTTAAACCCCGAGCAGCTTGCTGCAGTTAATAAAATGGATGGCCCGGTGCTTGTTGTGGCCGGCCCCGGTACGGGTAAAACCCAGATCCTGGCTGCCCGCATAGGCAAGATACTGACCGATACCGATGCCTTACCAAGCGAGATCCTTTGCCTTACCTATACCGACGCCGGCGCGGTGGCCATGCGCAAACGCCTTTTTGAATTTATCGGCCCCGATGCTTACCGCATTAATATATATACGTTTCATGCCTTTTGTAATGAGATCATCCAGGAAAACCTGGAGTATTTCGGAAAGCTGAACCTCGAGTCATTATCTGACCTGGAATCGGCCATGCTTTTTCGTGAGCTGGTTGACGAGTTTCCGAACGACCACCTGCTGAAGCGCTTTACCGGTGATATTTATTATGATGTGCCCCGCCTCAAAAGTCTGTTCAGTACCATGAAACGAGAGAACTGGGATGCCGCTATGATTGAACAGGCGGTAAATGAATATTTGGAAGATCTGCCCAACCGCGAGGAATTTATTTATAAACGGGCCAACGCCAAAGCGGGCATCAAGGTTGGCGATCCTAAGCAAAAAGACATCGACGCTGCACATGAGGTGATGAAAAAGCTATTAGCTGCCGTTGCTGAGTTTGAAAACTACAAGCTTAAAATGGATGCCAAAAAGCGCTATGATTATGACGATATGATCATTTGGGTACTGCGCGCTTTTCGGGATAATGAAGAAATACTTCGTAAATACCAGGAACGCTTTCAATATATTCTGGTTGATGAGTTCCAGGATACCAGCGGATCGCAAAATGAATTGCTTCGCTTTTTGCTTAACTACTGGGATACGCCAAACGTTTTCGTGGTGGGTGATGATGATCAGTCGATCTTTAAATTTCAGGGTGCCAACATGAAAAACATCCTTGATTTTGCCAACGATTATGTAGATACATTATATACTGTAGTACTGAAACATAATTATCGCTCCAACCAGCAGATCCTTGATATTTCAAAAGCCCTCATCGATAATAATTTTGAGCGATTGACCAGTCAGCTTAATTTAGATAAAGCTTTAAAATCTTCGCACCCGCGTTTTAATAATCTACTGGTTCAGCCGGTGATCCGTGAATATGAAAACCCGGATAAAGAGCTGGTTGATGTATCCCTCCAAATAAAACAATTGGTGGCCGATGGTGTGCCTCCGGGCGAGATAGCCGTGATTTACCGTAACCATAGCCAGGTTGAAGAAATGATCAAATTTCTGGATGTGCAAAAGATCCAGGTAAACACCAAGCGCAAAATTGATGTGCTTACCCAGCCCTTTGGCGAAAAGATCATCAATATACTGCGTTATCTTGCCATGGAGCTTGACTCACCTTACAGCGGCGATGAACTGTTATTCGAGATCATGCATTATGATTTCTTTAACATCCCCCCTATCGAAATTGCCAAAGCAAGTGTGGCGGTGTTTAAGGAAAACTTTGGCACTTTAGCATATAATCAGCCTAAAACCTCTATCCGTCGTTATGTAAGCGAAATGAGGCCCCCCAAGCAGGCTGATCTTTTTCAGCCCGACCAACAACAGGAGATGCGGTACCTTGTAAGCAATATTGATTACCTGCTTAAAGAGGCCGTAAGTGTTACGCTGCAGCAGCTTTTCCAAAGCGTTATTGCCAAAATGGGCATCCTGAAATATATTATGCAGCAGCAGGATAAAGGCAGCTACATGCAGATGCTCACCAGCTTTTTTGATTTTCTGAAAGATGAAAGCCGCAAAAAGCCCGACATCAGCCTGGATGACCTGATCTCGACCATTGAGATGATGAAGAAACACGTGATCAGGCTGGAGCTTAATCAAACTATTTTTTCAGAGAATGGCATTAACTTCCTTACAGCGCATGGCTCTAAAGGGCTTGAATTTGAATATGTATTTTTCATCGGCTGCGATAAACGCACCTGGGACAGTAAAGGCCGTAACAGCGGCTTCAGTTACCCGGATACACTGACAAGGGCATCATCCGACGAGATCGCTCAAAAGGAAGAAGCTCGCCGTCTGTTTTATGTGGCCGTTACCCGGGCCAAACAGTATCTTATGATCTCGTACTCTGCTAAAGATAAAAAGGATAAAGACCAGGAAGCAAGCCAATTTATAGGAGAGATATTAGCCAGCACCAATATGCAGGTGCAATACCCTAAAGTGGACGCTATAGATATGATTGATTTCCAGGCAACACAATTCAGCGAAACTGATAAACCCAAGGTTGAGCTGCTGGATAAAAACTACATTAACCAGCTGCTGCAAAACTATACACTATCGGTAACCCACCTGAGCAGTTATCTGGATTGCCCGCTGCGTTTTTATTTTCAATGTTTGATCAGGGTGCCATCGGGTAAAAGTCCGGCGGCTACTTTTGGGCAGGCTGTGCATTGGGCACTCAACAAAACATACCGGCAGCTTAAGGATAACGACAATGAGTTTTTGACCACCGAAAACTTTATGCGTGAATTTAAGTGGTACATGGCCCGCAACCGCGATTCGTTCACTAAGGATGAATTTAAGCTACGCTCGGCTTATGGCGAAAAGATCCTGCCGCCATATTATGAGCAAAACGTACCGCATTGGAATAAAATAGCGGTAACCGAGCGCTCGATAAAAAACATTGAAGGATCTGGTGTACCTATTAAAGGTAACCTCGATAAGATAGAATTTGACGG
>NZ_DASVOB010000269.1:0-4548 GCF_036383575.1 Mucilaginibacter sp. | reverse complement strand
TATTTCACAACTGAAGTAACCGGCCAGGACATTCCTATGCCATGGTCGGATGGGAAACTGATTACCTTGCATGAAACCATGCTGCTGGGATATGACAATGTTAAAAAGAAATTTGTTGCCTCCTATATCAACAATGAATTTGAAACAGGCATCATTTCTTTAGAAGGGGTTTATGACCCAACAACAAAGATCATTACTTATGATGGAGAAACATTGTCACCGAACCGACCAAACCTGCCGCCGGGAGCCCTGCGAAAATTTCACGCGCTCCTGAAATTTACCGACAGTGATCATTATGAGCTTGAGTGGCACGAAAGTGCTGGAGGGAAAGAGCTTTTTGATACTGTACTGAGTTTTACCCGTAAATAATAGATCAAGAGTAACCTACACCTATATGAAACGCAACACTTTTATACACACTTCGATAGGTGCGACAGCACTTTTGGCTATACCCTTTGAAGGAATTGCCAAAATCCTGTCCAAAGTCAGGGAAAAGAAAGGTTATAAAATTGATTCGGGGAATGACCGTGCCTCAAAACCGATACACCTGTTTGAAGGCGATACTTTTTACACCAAAGTTTCAACCGCCGATACTGATGGCGACCTGTATGTTTATGAATCAACCCGGGTTAAAAAAGGCGGGCCAAACCTGCATGTGCATTACGAGCAGGATGAATGGTGGTACATTTTGGAAGGCGAGTTTCAGATCAAAGTAGGCGATCAACTTTTTCATGCCAAATCCGGCGATAGTGTATTCGGCCCGCGGGGTATCCCGCATACCTTTACTAAAATAGACGATGATACGCCTGCTAAAATGATCACCACGTTTCAGCCTGCCGGTAAAATGGAAGCTTGTTTCCAGGCCTTAAGCGATGGCTTGATGAAGGGTAAAACCGAAGCCGAACTTGATAAATTCAGAAAGGAACATGGTTTTGAAAGGGTTGGCCCTCCGCTTGATTATTACAAAAAGTTTTAAGTACCCTGTCACTCTAATAACAATGAAGACACTCTCTTTTAAACAGAAACTAAGCCTCGTTTATTTATGCCTTGTACCATTGATAGTTGTTGCTATTGGTTTCGGCATAGGCCATGTAAGCTATAAAATTTATTTACCGGTTTGGCTTATTAACGCATGTTTAATGATAACTGCAGCATGGAACCTGGGTGGCTATCACCTTAAGAGCCATAACCGGGAGATAAAGCAACAAGTAATTACCGCTTTATTGCTGTTTACACCCTGGCTCTTGTTTTCGATTTTCGCGGGGATGGGACCGCCTCCTGCTACCTTACAAGGGTGGGTTAATACCGCTGCCGAGCAGCAGATCAGGTATACTATACTCATTGCAGGAGGCATCGTATTTGCGCTTGGCTCCGCATTATTGAAAGTAAAATTACAGGCGGCGGGCGAAAATCTGTATTCGGCAATGGCTTCGGCAGCGATCAATATTTCGTTACCGCTCTTTATCATCAACATGGCTTTTTGGGGATACTACCTGACGGATGCATTCCGGGCTTTCATACAATTAGGTGCAGCAAAACGCCCCGATCTGTATGAATCCATAAAAAGTTTGTTTTATGTGATCAGTATAGCCGAGGTGTTATTGATGTACCTCGGCACAGTACTTTTTGCCGTTTCGCTAAAAGTTACGGGGCTTTTTAACCCGGTTGCATGCCGGTACTATATTATTTTCGGTTTAGCCGGTATGGTGCTGGTTGTACTCCCTCCCTACTGGCCCGAACCATTCGGTACCGTCGGTTTTCTTGTTGCTATACCTGCAATTCCGTTTATAATGCCATACCTCATTGGCGTACATTTATTAAAACATACAAAAAATTAATGGTCGAATTTTATTCACGCAATCGATTGTTAAAATCTCATATATTGTTTATTTTTAGAACGAAAACCGGCTGCGATCCTATGCAGGGTGTTTTCGTTCAACCAATTACAATTTAAACTTAATGTATGGGCAATAAACTAAACTCCTTGTGCCGCGTTCTGCTGCTACCCGGCATTTTTTTGGCCGCTAACTCCACTGCTCTCGCCCAAACCGGCGAATGGGTTTCAACCACAAGCACATCAAATTGGGAGGTTAAACATAAAATACCGGCTGCTCAAAACGGTAAGGCTGCCGATGCTGAAGTATTCACCGATAAAACACTGCAAAAAGTTGAGGGCTTTGGCGGTTGCTTTAATGAGCTTGGCTATACGTCATTACAATTATTAAGCGCAAAGGACAGGCAAACTATCATGAAGGAGCTGTTTGCCCCTAATGTTGGCGCAAACTTTACCATTTGCCGGATGCCTGTCGGTGCCAATGATTTTTCGCTCGACTGGTATTCATACGATGAAACTGACGGTGATTTCGACCTGAAAAATTTCAGCATAGCGCATGACCTTAAAACGCTGATCCCTTTTATAAAAGAAGCTAAAAAATATAATCCTAAACTGGCATTATGGGCATCACCATGGAGCCCGCCGCAATGGCTCAAGCGTAATAAACATTATGCTGCCGCGATGGTACCCTCAAAAGAAATGATCCAAAAGTATGAAGCCAGCGGCCACAAACTAACCGGGATGGATTTTAGTAATGTAACCAACGGCCTTGAGCCCAGCCAGGTTGGTAAAGAAGGTACTGATATGTTTGTACAGGACGATAAGTACTTTACCACCTATGCCAATTACTTCGGCAAGTTTATTGACGCTTATAAAAAGCAGGGTATTAACATTGGTATGGTGATGCCACAAAATGAGTTTAACTCGGCCCAGATCTTCCCGAGCTGTACCTGGACTGCTCATGGCCTGGCCAAATTTGTAAGCTATCTTGGCCCGCAGATGCAGCAGAGAGGCGTAAAAGTATTTTTTGGTACAGATGAACGCCCTAACGAGAAACTGGCCGATACGCTTTTAACCAGTCCCGAAAGCAGCAAATTTATAACAGGCATGGGCTTTCAATGGGCAGGCAAAGGCGCTATTGCAGGCATCCATCAACGTTATCCTAACCTTACCCTATATCAAAGCGAACAGGAGTGCGGCGATGGCCAAAACGACTGGAAATACTGCCGTTACACCTGGGACCTCATGAAGCACTATTTTAACAGCGGCGCCAATGCCTACATGTACTGGAACATTTCGTTGAACGAAGGCGGCATCAGTCACTGGGGATGGCATCAAAACTCGCTGGTTAGCGTTGATACAACCTCCCGCACCTATAAGTTTAATCACGAATATTACTTATTTAAGCACCTGAGCCATTACGTAAAACCCGGCGCGGTAATGCTAAGCACCGGCGGTGCTTTCAACAATATGCTTGCCTTTAAAAACCCGGATAACACCATTATCCTGATAGTGCAAAACGAGGGCGAAAATAAAAAACAGGTTACCATCAAAGTAGGCAACAAAACAATCAGCCCGGTTTTGGAGGCCGATTCGTTCAATACGTTTGTTGTAAATTAGAAACTGTCGCAGGTTTAGCGACAGCGTAACCTGTGACCCGGCATAGCTGAAGCTTCCAGCTTCAGTCTTCAATCAAAAGGGTTAACAGGCTTTCCGCATAAAAAACACTCAAAAATCTGACTATAAGACACATACACAAATGTCAACCCTAAATTATGTTAACCCTGTTAACCCCCTTTTGTTAGTAGAGTCAACCCAAAGCTATATTATATCGCTTAAGTAGCTGAATACGACAAAAAAGCTGATCATGATTTTATGATACAGCCTCCTTCAAAAACAAAAAGGATGTCACTCCGAAAAGCGACATCCTTTTTTTATGGGATTTACAAATGCAAGGGAGCTTACTTCCCTAAAACATCCAAAATAGGATGATCAATAGCATTCAAAGTATTCTCTGATGGTTTTATCAGTTCGAGTACGGTAATTTGATTATCGCCCTTCTTCAACCACTCAGCAGGCACATACACCGTTTGCTGCGGACCATAATACCAGTAACGGCCTAAGTTATGCCCGTTGATCCAAATAATACCTTTGCCCCATTTGCTCATGTCAAGATAGGTATCGGCTAATTTATCAACCTTGAAAACGGCTTTTTTCAGTTGCGGCGCATTATTAGCAACTGCTTTCTTCACTGATGCATTTACCTTCACTTTATTGATATCATCAAAAGGCAATGAATACATTTTCCAGTTTTTAACTTCGGTGCCTGCAAACAGTACTTTCTCCGTAATACCTTTTTTGTTTTTAAGCAGGTACGGGCCAAAATTGATGCGACCAAGGTTTTCAACTAAAATATCCAGTGTTACTTTTCCTTTAGGCAAATTGATCGTAAGGCTATCTTGGTATTTACGCCTGTCTACAATACCCACACGTTTGCCGTTTACGTAGATCAGGCCATAATCGCGCAGGTCTTTGATTTTAAGCAGGCCAGATTTGCCGCCGTTAATGGTTGTGCGATATAACACAAAGCCATAGGCCTGGTTCAGATCTTCAAAAGAAAGCGGGGTACTGTTGATCTTTGCAGCCGGCAAAACGTTAAACAAACTGGTTGATTGCGTAAATTTAATTGCAGGGAGGCTCATAGCAGGCTTAGC
>NZ_DASVOB010000268.1:0-4819 GCF_036383575.1 Mucilaginibacter sp. | reverse complement strand
AATTTGCACAGCTTGCCGCTCAAAAACAATGCACGCCTGCTCAACTGGCGCTTGCATGGGTTTTGGCCCAGGGCGATAACATTATCCCTATCCCCGGAACAAAAAGGAGAAAATACCTACTGGACAACGCGGGCTCTGTTGATGTGGAATTAACAGCGGCTGATCTACAGGATATTGAAACTGTTTTAGCCAAATACCCCAACACCGGCGACCGGTATAATGAGGCCAACTATAAATTCGTTGATAAAAACTAACAACAATTACATCACGCAAAGACGCCGTAGCCAATTAAACTTTGCGGCTTAGCGCCTTTGCGTGAAATAATATAATCCTTATGGCTTACAACGAAAAAATGGCCGACCGCATCCGTGATGCATTAATGGATCTCCCCGTAGTGGAAGAAAAGAAAATGTTCCAGGGAGTTTGTTTTATGGTAAATGACAAGCTCTGCGTTTGCGTACGTAATAACGACATTTTATGCCGCATTGGCGATCAACAAGCCCAGATTGAGCTTGAGAAAGGTAACTGCAACCAAATGCTAAGTGGCGACCGGGTAATGAAAGGCTATGTTTATGTTGAAGATTCCAACCTGCAAACCAGCAAAGATCTAAACTACTGGATCAAACTGTGCCTTGAATTTAATCCAATTGCCGAGGCTTCTAAAAAGAGGAAAAGTAAAAATTGATGAAAAAACCGTCATTGCGAGGTACGAAGCAATCGCACGGAAGCATGATCGCCCTGTATAGCATGCGATTGCTTCGTACCTCGCAATGACGTTTTCTAAATATATTGATTTAAAAGGTGACATTTTTCTTACTTCTTCACCATCTTATAATGCTTGATCCCAGCCTCTTCAAACTCCGGCCCTGATGCTTCAAAACCCAGTTTTGCATAAAAAGGCACAGCCTGCGTTTGTGAATTAAGATAAATATAATCAGCATCTGCAGGCAAATCAGCCAGCACTGCCTTTACCATTTCTGCTCCCAAACCAAACCCTCTAAAGGCTTTCAATACTGCAAAACGTTCAAGCTTGTAGCCATTCTCCGTTTTACGCCAGCGGCAGGCACCGGCAGGTTCGCCGTCAACAGTAGCTAAAAAATGATGCGATACATCTTCGTGTTCATATTCCAGTTCGGGAGGGCAATTTTGTTCAATAACAAATACTTCACGCCTTATGGCATGTACAACATCAAGATCAGCTTGTTCCGTTACTTTTTTTACTATGATTTTTGCGGGCATTGATGTAATGCGGTTTTGTTTTAAAATTATTAAGCTTGGTGGTATGGTTTTCCCTTGCAGCGTCTATTGAGTGCGTACAGGTGATATCGTCTTCCTCTTCGGCAAGCCCGGCCAGTTCTACATAAAATTTGTGTAACTGATCAAGTTCCTTTTCGGTAATATCCTCAATATCAACCATGCGGTTACTTGCCCCCTGGTGTGATGCAAGCAGCTCGTTCAGTTTCAAATGTATAGCTTTTGAATCTTTATTTTGCGATTTCTGGATCAAAAAAACCATGAGGAAGGTAACTATCGTAGTCCCCGTATTGATAACCAGCTGCCAGGTGTCCGAATAATGAAATAAAGGTCCGGTAATTCCCCAAACAATGATAACACCAAACGCCGTGATAAATGCGCCGGAGCTGCCGGTAGCGATGGTAGCCCAGTTGGCAAAGCGCTCAAATAAATTCTTTTTCTTGTTATTAATTTTAACCATTTGCAGCAGATTTTATCTTTTTTAGTGGGGACGCCTGCCGCCTTTAAACAACAAAGCGCCTGTACAACAAATGTACAGGCGCTTTTGTTAGTTTTTGATGAATATTATAATTTGCTGTAAACGTCGATACAATTAAGATCTTCAAACGCAGCAGATAGCCTTTTTACAAAGCTTTCTTCACCTTTGCGTAACCAAACGCGTGGGTCATAATATTTTTTGTTTGGAGAATCCTCGCCATCCGGGCTGCCGATCTGGCTTTGCAGATATCCTTCTTTCGATTTGTAGTAATCTTTAATGCCTTCCCAATAAGCCCACTGCATATCGGTATCAATGTTCATTTTGATAGCACCGTATGAAATAGCCTCGCGGATCTCTTCCTGGCTTGAGCCAGAACCACCGTGGAATACAAAGTTGATAGGTTTCTCGGCAGTTAAATTAAATTTTTGTTTAACATACTCCTGTGAGTTATGCAAAATAACCGGTTGTAACTTAACGTTACCTGGTTTGTAAACTCCGTGCACGTTACCAAAAGCAGCAGCTACGGTAAAACGAGGGCTTACTTTTGAAAGGTGCTCATATGAATAAGAAACTTCCTCAGGCTGGGTGTATAAACGTGAGCTGTCAACATCAGAGTTGTCAACACCGTCTTCTTCACCGCCGGTTACACCTAATTCAATTTCAAGAGTCATGCCCATTTTAGCCATACGCTCAAGGTACTTGGCCGAAATTTCGATATTCTCCTCAATAGGCTCTTCCGAAAGGTCAAGCATGTGTGATGAGAACAGTGGTTTGCCGGTTTCAGCAAAAAATTTCTCGCCATGATCTAACAGGCCATCAATCCATGGTAATAATTTTTTAGCAGCATGGTCGGTATGCAGGATAACTGCCACACCATAGTGCTCAGCTAAAAGATGAACGTGCTTTGCAGCAGATACACCACCTAAAATACAGGCCTGAAGTTTTGAATTATCCAATGATTTGCCGGCGTAAAACTGTGCACCGCCATTTGACAGCTGGATAATAACCGGAGAGTTAACAGCTTTAGCTGTTTCCATAACTGCATTGATAGTATTAGTACCAATAACGTTTACTGCCGGTAAAGCAAATTGATGCTTTTTTGCTGCTTCAAATAGTTCCTGCACCTGATCGCCGTGCAGAACACCTCTATAATTTTTTAAATCCATTAGCGTTTATTTGGGGCTCGAAGTTATAAAATTTATTGAAATCGATTAAGTAATCTTAAAAGTATATCAAAACGATAGTAAAAATAGGCTTAATTTAAGAATATGATATAATTCGTTAATAATCCAATCCTTTTATTACGAAAATAGCATTAAAAAAGTATTTTAAATTTCGGCAAACAATTTACCCTGCCATAACTTTTTATATCCGGCACTACATGTTTAATATTTTTTGTTTCTTTGTACCCAATTGAAAGAGTTAGACACAGATATGGCATGGTTTAAACGAGAGTTGAAAGGGATAATTACGACCACTGAGGAAAAGAAGGAAGCCCCCGATGGCATCTGGAATAAATGCCCTAATTGTAAGAAACCTTTACACTATTCAGAACAGGTAGAAAATCAATATGTGTGCCATTACTGTGGCTTCCACCTGCGCATAGGTTCAAAAGAATATTTTTCGGTACTATTTGATAATAACGAGTTTACAGAACTTTTCCCGGATCTTACTTCAGGCGATCCGCTTCACTTCGAGGATACGAAAAAGTACACGGACAGGCTTAAAGAAACTCAAAAGAAAACAGGTTTAAATGATGCAATAAGGGCTGGCGTTGGCAAAATTGACGGTCAGGACCTGGTTATTGCCTGTATGGACTTTAATTTCATTGGCGGCTCAATGGGATCGGTTGTTGGTGAAAAGATAGCTCGTTCTATCGATTACAGTATCCAGCACAAGGTTCCGTTCCTGATGATCTCCAAATCGGGCGGTGCACGTATGATGGAAGCCGCGTTTTCATTAATGCAGATGGCTAAAACATCAGCCAAACTTGCTTTACTGGCACAGGCAAAAGTTCCATATATTTCTTTACTTACCGACCCAACTACAGGCGGTGTAACAGCATCATACGCTATGTTAGGCGATATCAATATTGCCGAACCGGGTGCGCTGATAGGTTTTGCCGGCCCAAGGGTAATTAAAGAAACCATCAAAAAGGATCTTCCTAAAGGTTTCCAAACTGCCGAATTTGTGCAGGAGCATGGTTTCCTTGACTTCATTGTGGACAGAAGAGAAATGAAAGAGAAATTAGCTTCATTTATTAAAATGATGGCTAATTAACGATATAGTCAATCTTTATATGGTAAGGGATAAGCTTAAATGTTTATCCCTTATTTTTTGTCCTTACTTCAAGGGTCGTCATTGCGGGGTACGAAGCAGTCACCGACTTTACAGGGCGAATCTCTATAACTCCTACCCTAATTTAGGATCGCTTCATACCTTATAATGACACAATTGTAAGCTATTAACGTCCCATCAGGGTCTCTCGCAGAAGACCCTGATGTATACGCCATGCTGATTCACTTTTCGAATATCCTGGTAGATGTTTAGAACGCGGCAAACCTCAGGGTCCTCTGCGAGAGACCCTGAGAGAGAAATTTTATAAATATGGGCGTTGCTTGCGGCCGTGCTATCCGCTCATACCGCATAGGCATCAGCCACAAGGCCGGTATCCCAATGTCATTAAGTTAAGAAAATCCCCCAGAGGGGGAACAGGTTTGTAGCATATAGTATACCCAAAATAGCCGTGCCAGAGGTACGGAACACCGGAGTTGTGTACCTCTGGCACACTAAAAAATTCATTCATTTCATTTCTACAAACCTTTTGCACCTCTGGTGCAACCCGTCAATCCCTTAACTTAATGACATTGGCCGGTATCCGCTCCTATCACTAACGCGCCCCACACACCAGTTCCAACGCCCAACCTGACCAAATCTCACCTCCCCTGCCAATTTGACAATACATTAACAATTGGAACACTCATTGATGATCCAATTCCAACAAACATTAAATCAACCATATTAAAATATAGTTATGCAAGAAAAAGGCAGCATTTCGATCCACACCGAGAACATTTTCCCGATCAT
>NZ_DASVOB010000267.1:0-5173 GCF_036383575.1 Mucilaginibacter sp. | reverse complement strand
GCATCAACAGTGTTATTTAAAATCGGCGGAGATGATAGTTTCCTTCCAGTATTCTACTTCCGCGGTCATGGCCTTTAATTTTTCTGAGGTGCGATTGTATGCATCCCGGCCCAGGTAAAGATGGACCGGCGGTTCTTCATTTTCGGCCAGACCTATCAATATTTCGGAGGCCCGCTCCGGATCGCCGGGCTGCTTGCCGTTAGCCGCCATGTAACGCTCCTGTGTATCTTTAACAGCCTTGTAACCTTCTATCTTGCTTTCAACAAACGCCAACGAATCTTTGGTTAAAAAGCCTGTTCTAAAACCCGATGGCTCAACAACGGTTACATTAATATTGAACTCTTTAACATCAAGTGCCAGTACTTCTGAAAAAGCGGCCACCGCGGCTTTTGTGGCGGAATAAACCGACCAGCCCGGCGCACCTACAAAACCAGCAACCGACCCCATATTTATAATATGACCAGACTTTTGATCTCGCATTACCGGCAAAACCCGCTTTACCACATTAATTGTAGCCAGCACGTTTACTTTAAAAATGTTGATGATGTCCTGTTCCGGTATTTCTTCCAGCGTTCCGGCCATGCCATAGCCGGCATTGTTCACTACCACATCCAACCGGCCAAATGCTGTCAGCGTTTGTTGCACCGATTCATCAATACAATCGGGATTATTTAAATCAACAGACATAGGCAAAAAGCGCTCCTTATCAATCAGGCCAACAGCCTGGCTTAGCGCGTGGGCATCACGTGAGGTTGCAGCCACACGGTAACCATTGTCAAGCAGCATTTTTACAAGGGTTAATCCCAGTCCCTGGGATGCCCCGGTTACGTACCATACTTTTGAATTGCTCATAACATTATTCTTTTAATCCAATTAACGGAGCGTTAATCACCAACATCGGTGATCATTTTGTTAACTATAAACCACTTGCCGTCAATTTTATGGAACGACAGGAACTCATCATAGTTAAAATCATACATTTTAACATGAACTTTGGCGACAGCAATCGAGTTTACAACATCAATAGATATGATGGTACCCTTAAAAGGTTTGCCCGAATCTTTTACGCTTTGACGATTTTTAACACCATCAAGGTACTGATCAAGTGTTTTGGCGTAAGGTTGTCCTTTTACATCGCCAAACAATAATGTTCCCGGTTGATAAACTGGGCGAAGAACCTCTATGTCGCCTTCATAGATCCCTTTGAAGTATTGATTTTCCAGTACCTGGCCAATTGCCAATGAATCTTGCTTATTAATTTCCATCTTCTTTTGATTTTGTGCTTTTGCTACCAGCATCAAGCCCGATAAAAAAGCTGTTAATACAAGTGTTTTCATGTTAATTAAAGATTATGTCCTGCCGACAAATTGCCGTCAACATTAATAGCTGCTCCGCCATCACCACGTTTGTTTCTTCATGGCTCTATTTCTTATCGGCAGTTATCCCCTTTTCTCTCAATACAGATACCTGCTCGCCTGCATATCCCCAATCATCCAGCTCAACTTCCTGTATCACTACGTGGGTGAGGTGAGGATCTTTATTAAGCACCTGGGTAACCAGATCTGTTACCCCTTTTATGAGGGTTTGCTTTTGCTCGCGGGTAACACCTTCGCGGGTTATTTCTATTTTGATATATGGCATGGCTTTATTTTTTTGTTAAAGTAAATTTTAGGCAGCCTTAGCTGTTTTGCATTTTATTATATAACAAAGTACGGCAGCATTTTTGAGTTAAGTATGTGACCTACATCACATTTAAACAGCATAGGCTTATTTGTGATACAGGTCACAATACGCAGACAGAAACAGGTGCTTTATATAATTTTATTATCGCAGCGTTTTAAATGATGCCCTCATTTCTTCTGCAAATGTTTGGGGTTGTTCCCATGCGGCAAAGTGACCACCTTTATCAAGTTTATTGTAATGGATCAGTTTTGGATAAGCCCGCTCTGTCCAGCTTTTAGGTGCCTGGTAAAGCTCATCTGGAAAGGCGCTAACCGCAACAGGAATAGTGATCCCCTTGGGTGCAAAAAAGGCAAGTTTGCTTTCCCAGTATAAACGAGCCGAAGAAGTAGCCGTACCTGTTAACCAATAGAGTGTAACATTGTCAAGAATATCATCTTTGGTCAAACCTTCCGGCTGCCCATTGAAAACACGTGTCATGAGCGCAAGGCTGACGCCATCGTGGTCAAGCATCCATGCAGCAAGACCAACGGGTGAATCCTGGATCCCGTATAAGGTTTGAGGCCGGTTGGCCATCTCGTTAGCATAGCCCAAACCATGTTTGTAGAAAAAGTCGAGCTGGTCCCAGGCATGTTTCTCATCATCTGAAAGGCCTGCAGGTTGCTGTTCGCCATACTGAAGCGCTTTAGCTACCTCGGCAGGAACAGTAGCCGGCATATTGGTGTGGATGCCAACCAATCCCGGAGGTGTTAGCAGTGCCATCTGTTCGGTAACGGCGTTACCCCAATCACCGCCCTGGGCTACATAACGGGTATATCCAAGCCGTTTCATCAATACTACCCATGCCCTTGCAATATGCTGCGGATCCCAGCCGGTTGAGGCCGGCTTGCCCGAAAAACCGTATCCGGGAAGTGATGGGATAACCACATCAAAGGAATCTTCGGCCTTGCCCCCGTATGCGGCAGGATCGGTAAGCGGGCCGATAATTTTTAACTGCTCAATTATTGAACCTGGCCAGCCATGTGTAATGATGATGGGTAAGGCATTTTTATTTTTGGAGCGAACGTGTATGAAATGAATGTCGAGCCCATCAATATTTGTTGTAAACTGAGGTATTGCGTTCAGTTTTGCCTCGCATTTGTGCCAATCATAGCTATTGGCCCAGTATTGTGCCAATGCCTGCATGGTGGCAAGCTGTACACCCTGCGATTGGTCATTTACAGTTTCACGCTCGGGCCATTGTGTCGCTAAAATGCGGCTTTTCAGATCAGTGAGCTTTTTTTCGGGAAAGCTTACATGAAATGGATGGATAGCTTCATCTGCAGATGTGGTTTGTGCACCGCTTAAATGGCCTTGTGCTACAATTGCAGTGGCAATAATTGTACTAACAAGGATTTGGTTAGTCTTTTTCATGGTTTTAATGTTTTGGTTTCACTCGATTTGCTTTTCACACCCCATTTTTATGCCACTGAAATAAATAACTGAAAATCAAATAATTAAAACAAAAACCATGCACATAAAACCTTCCAATATCACGAATTATGAAAATTATTCTTGACATGTCGTGACTAAAATGAATATCCATGCTATGCCAAAAGAGCCAAAACACACTAATAATCAAGCAAATAACATCAAGATCAGAAATACATCTTATCCCCCTCGATAAAACAGATTGAACAATGCTGTTCAATGATGCTTAATTATACTATTGTACTCCGTTTAGCTCCTGACAATGATCTATTGATTATAAAATTGTAAGCGACAATCAAACTGGGATCTTAAATAGTATATCATGTCAGCTCCCCTGCGGACAATACCCGAAATAGTCCAATCAATACACCAATACTGCTATTTATTGAAGTTAAAAAAGGCGGTTTCTTTGTGCCATAAAAAAATGCATGCCTCAAATTCCTGTTAAAAGGCATTGATCTTATCCGGCCTACTTGCCGAACCTGGTGATACCGGTGTAGATTTCTTTTAAATGGTGATGTGTCCCGGATTACATGGTATTGGCACCACCTTTCAGGCTGCATGAGCTTATAACTTTATTGATAAATGAATCAGATGATAGAAAAAAGAAATGCGGTGCGTTCTGTATTCACCGTTAAGGAGAGGATTTTGATGACGCCTCATTACATCCGCGTAAAATTCGCGATGTCGGATGAGCAGATGGAACTGTTCAGTAATGTCAGGATTGGAGCTAACAACAAGATATTTATCCCGCAACCGGAAACAAAGCGGGTCATATTTCCGGATGAAATAAATCAGGGTGCTTCCACAAGAAGAACTTATACAACCAGGCACATCGATTATATACACAGGGAGATCTGGATCGATTTCGTGGCGCATGGCGACAACGGCCCCGCTTCTTATTGGGCTAACAGGGCAAGAACAGGAAGTGTATTGGGCATCGCAATGAAAACCGGTAACAGGCCTTTGTTCCCGGACGTGAATGAGTACTTGTTTGTAGGAGATCATACAGCCCTACCGGTAATCAGTGTGATGCTGGAGCATCTGCCGCCTGGTTCCCGGGCAAGGGCGATCATCGAAATCTTCGGCCGGGAAGATGAGTTGAAACTAACTTCGGCGGCAAACCTGGATATTGAATGGATATACAACCCCGATCACAGGGAAGAAAGCCGACTGGCCAAACTTGTACGAAATACCGTACTTCCGGCCGGGAACAGGTTTTGTTTTGTAGCCGCCGAGTACGGAACGGCAAAAGAGCTGAAAAAATATTTCAAGGAAGAAATGGCTTGGGCACCTGAAGAATATTCGGTGGTCTCTTATTGGAAAAAAGGGGAATCGGAAGACCAGTCTTCATTAAAACGACAGGAAGAACGGCAGGCCTGATTTAGGACCCTCCACAAACGATCACGACCAGTCGATATTCATGAAAAAATTATTACAGGGATGTTTTTCATGGATAATAGGTCATTTGAAAATCGACAACTTTCACCGTTTGGCCGGCAAGCTCCGTTGTGATCTTTAAACGATTGCCATATTTATCATAGGTATAGGTTTCTTTGAGTTCATAAGGCGGCATGCGAGCGGCTGGTATGCTGTTTTTTAGCACAAAAATTTCACCAAGCAGTGGATCATCGCTTCGAATACTGCGGGTAGCAACCTTTCCCTGGGCTGTATAGGTAAAGCTGGTGGTGGTCTGACTTTGTTTGTCCTGGAAAGTCTTGTCTTTGACCTCTGTGGCAACCAGGTTCTGGGCGTTATAAGTATTATGTGTTAACAGCAGCCAGTTGGTGGTACTGTCCCGGCTTTCGGTCAAATGCCCGGCGGCATCATACTGATTAACGATATGCTTATATAATTTGCCATCAAACCAGAGGCCCCGCATCTCCATGAGGCGATTACCCTTGTAGCCGTAGCTATTACGCTGGTATTTACCGCCTTTGTTCATGTATGAATCTTGACGGATCAGATGATTTTGTGCATCATATCCGTTCTCCATCCGCGAGGTATGGCTTTCGGAACTGAG
>NZ_DASVOB010000266.1:0-3851 GCF_036383575.1 Mucilaginibacter sp. | reverse complement strand
CTCGATATCATTAAAGTTAATATCCGCAAGCGGGCTTGTTGATGCAACAGTACTTGACAGGTCACTGGTAGTAATAGGCACACCATCCATAATATAAAGTGGCTGGGTACCGGCAGATACTGATGACGTACCGCGAACGCTTATCTTAATACCCTGCCCCAGCTTTCCGTTATCAGCCTGCACCAAAACGCCTGCAGCTTTACCTTGTATAGCTTGCTCAACTGATGTAGTTGGTGTACCTTCTATATCTTTAGATGTTACAGATGCTATAGAACCGGTAATATTTGCACGCTTCTGAGTACCATAACCAACCACAACAACTTCGGTAAGCTGTTTTGAATCGGCTGCTAACTGAACATTGACAACATTGCCATTAATCGGTTCTTCAGATAATTTAAAACCCAAGAAATTAAAAGTCAAAATTTTGGCGGTTGCTGGCACACTAAGCTTGTAACCACCATTAATATCGGTTTGGGTGCCCAATCCGGTGATTCCTTTTACGGTTACGCTTACCCCAGGTAAGGGTGAGCCGTCTTTCTGATCCGTTACTTTACCTGTAATAACCCGGTTTTGGGCAAAACCAAGAGTAATACAAGTACATAACAACAGGATTGTTAGTAAATGTTTCTTCATAAAAGTTAATATTGTTAATTAAGAAAGTAAGTTCGTAAAAAAAATATGCAAAAACAACAAAAGCGTTAAAATTACGTTGCGCCTGTTGCAAAAATGTTATTATCGCACATTAAAACAATAACGCTCAGTTAAAACAGCATTAATATCTGTCCTTTTTCAATTTTATCGCCGGGCTTTATCAAGATCTTTTCTACCGTTACATCGGCCGGCGATTTGATAATATTCTCCATTTTCATGGCTTCAAGAACAAAGAGGTTATCACCCTTTTTTACACTATCTCCTTTGTTCACAAACACTTTAAGCACTAAACCGGGCATAGGGGCCTTTATCTCACTGATCCTGGCGCTGTTTAAATTACTAAACCCAAGTTTATCAAGCAGTATATCAAACTGATCTTTAGCGGTAACATTATAGGTGTGGTTGTTAACTTTTATTTCAGCAGTTTTTTCGTTACTGTTAAAATTAACGATCTCGACGTTATACGAGCGGTTATTTTCGATAACGTGGTAAATAGACGGCTTTAACTGTTTGATATCGGCTTGGCACTTAACCCCGTCAACAAGCAAATCTCCTGCAGCGGTTCGCTCTGCTTCAATACTATACAGGTCATTGATACTTAATTTGTACATAGGATTTAGATTAGATGATACGCGGTTTACCTGGAAATTGTTTCACCGCTGATATAAAACTAAAGATATTAATTTTAATCGCAACATCACAATGAGCAAACTAAACCCCTAACTGACAGTTTGAAGAAAAATTTACCGTTAAAGCCGGGACTAAATGATGATGTCTATTGCGTAAAGATATACTGGATTAAATTTGCCCCCATTTTAAGGGCCTTTTGGCGGGCTTCCTGGGTGTCACCGGCATAAGTGCCATAATCTTCCCAACCGTTGCCCAAATCGCACTCATAGGTGTAAAAACAAACCAGCCGGCCTTTGTATATCAAACCAAAACCCTGGGCACGTTTACCATCATGCTCATGAATTTTAGGCAAGCCGTTAGGGAAGTCATACTTTTGATGATAGATGGGGTGATTAACCGGCAACTCAACAAAATCAAGCTCAGGAAACACTTTTTTCATCTGCGGACGAATATATTGATCGAGCCCATAGTTATCATCAATATGCAAAAAGCCGCCACCGGTAAGATATTTGTGCAGGTTACGGGCCTCCTGATCGGAGAAGATCACGTTGCCGTGCCCGGTCATAAAAGTAAAGGGATAATTAAATAACGAGGCACTGCCTGCTTCCACTACCTCATCGTCGTCATCAAAATTGGTTTTGAGGTTTTCGTTACAAAATCTGATGAGGTTAGGTAATGCGGTGCGGTCGCCATACCAGTCGCCGCCGCCATTATATTTGAGCCGGGCAATTTTATAGGCAGGGGCATTAAAGCTGCTCATTGCTATAGCTGCAAACAAAACAACCAATGCTATCCTGATCCTTTTCATACCCTGTTTAAAAAATTCACTTCAAAGCAAGCCTCCAGCGCGGCAGTTTCGGTACGCAGGCGACTTGTACCTAAAGATATTGGTTTAAACCCATTGTGCAAAGCTTTATCAATCTCGGCAGGGGCAAAATCTCCCTCCGGGCCTATTAATATTAAATAACGACCTTGCAGTGTCAATTCGGCTTTCAGGTTCAATTTATCTCCGGGTTCGCAATGAGCAATAAATTTTTGCCCCTCAAAAGGCTTGTCCAATAGCTGGCTTAGCGTTAAAGGTTCATTTAATACCGGATGATATGCTTTAAGGGATTGCTTGATAGCTGCCGTAATGATTTTATTTAAACGCTCAACCTTGGCTTCCTTACGCTCTGAGCGTTGGGTAACGATCAATGACACCTCATCAATACCAATTTCTGTGGCTTTTTCCAAAAACCACTCCAAACGTTCTATATTTTTGGTTGGAGCTACCGCGATATGCAGGTAATGATTGCGTTTTTCAAACCCGGTAGTTACCGATGTTATTTTCAGAATGGTACGTTTTGGATGCGCATCATGAATTTGTGCAGCATACAGGCCTCCCCTACCATCAATCAGTTGTACTTCATCGCCTGCTTCAAGGCGCAATACGCGTATAGCGTGTTTGCTTTCCTCTTCGCTAAGAAAGTATTGGGGATGGGAGGCGTCAATATCAGGTGTATAAAAAAGTTGCATTATGGGTAAGCAGATTAATGTAAATCTACTGCATCTTCTTCATTTATCAGTAATTCGAGTTTAACTGATTCTATATTCTGGTCGGATTTTTTTAGAACAGTGATATTATACCCGTTAGATTCTTTCTGCTCACCAACATCGGGGATCTTGCCGAAGATATCTCCAAGCCAGCCGGATACAGTGTCAAAGTCGCCATCTTCAGGTAAGTCATGAGGCAAATGCTCATTCACATCGTAAATAGATGCAAGGGCATTTACAACAAACTCACGCTCATTGATCTTCTCAACTATAGGCTTTTCTTCATCATACTCATCCTGGATCTCCCCTACAAGCTCTTCTACTATATCTTCCAGGGTAACCATACCGGCAGTACCACCAAATTCGTCAAGTACAATAGCTATCTGAATGCGTTTTTGCTGTAGCTCGGCCATCAGGTCGTTGATCTTTTTTGTTTCAGGGATAAAATACGGCTTGCGGATAATATCTCTCAGTACGATCTCTTCATTACGGGCCAGCAACGGCAAAATATCTTTGGCGTGCACAATACCAATGATCTTATCTATCACATCATCATACACAGGCATCCGCGAATAGCCTTCATCGATGATCATATCCAACAATTCTTCTTTGGTTGAGGCAATATCCACACCCGAGATCTTGGTACGCGGAACCATGATGTTTTTAACCACACGCTCGTTAAAATCAAACACATTCTGGATCAGTTCATGTTCATTTGAGTCGAGGGCTCCCGTTTCTTTACCTTGCTCCAGCAAGTATTGCAGTTCTTCAGAGCTGTGATGGGTTTCACCACCTTCAACAGAACTTATGCCCAATAATTTTAAAATAAAATTGGCAAAATTATTCAATACCCATATAGCCGGCCTGAAAACCACAAAGAAAAACCTAAGCGGCAATGAAACGGCCATTACCGTACGTACCGATTTCTGGATAGCTAACGATTTAGGCGCAAGCTCACCAAAAACGATGTGCATGATGGTAATAAAGCTAAAAGCTAAGATATGACTGGCTGTAATATAGCCCGGAGAAAGGGTTAT
>NZ_DASVOB010000265.1:0-4867 GCF_036383575.1 Mucilaginibacter sp. | reverse complement strand
TAGCGCGGTGATCTTTTTGGCCATCAGCGCCTGAATGCTTTCGGCCTTGAGGGTAGCGATTTGCAGGGTAGAGATCAGGAGCTGCCCGGGCTTCATCAGCTCAATTTCATGCGTGGTAGGAGGGGCTATTTTGATAATGATATCGGCCTCGTAAACCTTTTTGGTATCATATACTATCTGCGCGCCTTGTTCACTGTAATCCTTATCCGAAAAATTGGCGGCCTGCCCGGCATTACTCTCCAGCATTACCTCGTGGCCGTTATTAACCAGCAACGCTACCGACAGCGGGGTTAAGGGCACACGGTTTTCCTGGAAGGAAACCTCTTTGGGAATGCCGATGTATAGCTTGTTTTTTTTGCTTTTTACCTCCAGCAACGACTCCTGGGGCTGCAACATTGCTTGCTTGGCAATATCCGAAAACCCGCTATATATCCCTGAACTCATGATGTGTTTTTTTTAAGGCTGTTGAAGATAAGAAAAAACGATGTATGATAAAACTAAATATTTTCCATGCTGATGCTGCGCGAGGTGCTGTCCAAAACCCGGATCCGGATGTTGGTGTAACGGTTCGGGAGCAGGTCGGGAATTTTTTCGGGCCACTCAATAAAGCAGTAGGCATCACTGTAAAAATATTCCTCATAGCCCATATCCAATGCTTCTGTTTGATTTTTAAGGCGATAGAAATCAAAATGAAAGATCCTGCTGTCGCGCCCGGTGTATTCGTTTACGATTGAAAACGTCGGACTGGTTGCTTGTTCTGTTACGCCGAGCTCTTCGCATAAAGCTTTGATGAGCGTTGTTTTGCCCGCCCCCATTTCGCCATAAAAAAGAAAAATTTTATTCCCCGCCGAGTTGGCCAGGATGGCTTCGGCAGCCTGCGGTAATTGAGATGTTGAATTTACAGATAGTTGCACGTGTTATAATGTTGTTCTATACCATGTCATTTTGCGAGCGCAGCGTGTCAACCGCATGCTATACAGGGCGGCTCTGCCAGGTTGCTCCGTTCCTCGCAATGACGTAAAAGAGAGTCAAACACTGTGCAACTATCTGTAAATTCATTATCCCAACTCCCGCAGGCTGCTGATGCTATCCTGGCCAACTCGGCGGGGAATAAAATTTTTCTTTTCTATGGCGAAATGGGGGCGGGGAAAACAACGCTTATCAAAGTTTTGTGTGAAACCCTGGGAGTAACCGAACAGGCCACCAGTCCAACGTTTTCTATCGTGAACGAATACATTGGGCGCGACAGCCGGATCTTTCATTTTGATTTCTATCGCCTTAAAAACCAAACAGAAGCGCTGGATATGGGCTATGAGGAATATTTTTACAGCGGGGCCTACTGTTTTATTGAGTGGCCCGAAAAGATCCCAGACCTGCTTCCGGACCATTATACCACCATCCGGATCAACGTTCTGGACAGCAATTCGCGCAGCATCAGCATCGAAAATATTTAGTTTTATCATCCATCGTTTTTTATTATCTTCAACAGCCTTAAAAACAATACATCATGAGTTCAGGGATATATAGCGGGTTTTCGGATATTGCCAAACAAGCAATGATGCAACCCCAGGAGTCGTTGCTGGAGGTAAAAAGTAAAAAGAACAAGCTATACATCGGCATTCCTAAAGAGGTTTCCTTCCAGGAAAACCGTGTGCCGTTAACCCCGCTTTCGGTAGCTTTGCTGGTCAATAACGGGCACGACGTATTGCTGGAAAGCCATGCGGGGCAGGCCGCCAATTTTTCGGATAAGGACTACAGCGAACAGGGGGCGGAGATAGTTTATGATACCAAAAAGGTTTATGAAGCCGATATCATCATTAAAATAGCGCCGCCTACCTCCCACGAAATTGAAATGATGAAACCAGGGCAGATCCTGATCTCCACCCTGCAACTGGCTACGCTTAAAGCCGAAAGTATCCATGCCCTGATGGTCAAAAAAATCACGGCGCTAAGTTTTGAACACCTGCGCGATGAAGGAAATATACTTACCGTGGTAAGGGCCATGAGCGAGATTGTTGGCGCTACCTCCATACTCATAGCTGCCGAATATTTAAGTAACGTTTTTGAAGGCAAAGGCCTGATGCTGGGGGGGATAACCGGCGTTCCGCCTACTGAAATTGTGATCCTCGGTGCAGGCACAGTAGGTGAGTACGCAGCACGTACCGCCATATCACTGGGTGCCGAAGTTAAAGTATTCGACCCATCTATATACAAGCTTCGCCGCCTGCAAAACAATATCGGCGCAAGGGTTTTCACCTCGGTAGTACAGCCTATTGTGTTGGAAAAAGCCATCACCACCTGCGATGTAGCCATTGGCGCTCTCCGGGCAGAAGATGGCCGCAGTCCATGTATTATCTCTGAAGCTACCGTTAGCCGCATGAAACGCGACTCGGTGATCATTGATGTAAGTATTGACCAGGGCGGTTGCTTTGAAACATCCGAAGTTACCAACCATACCCACCCGGTTTTCCGCAAATATGATGTAATTCATTATTGCGTTCCCAATATTGCATCGCGCGTAGCCCGTACCGCTACTTATGCGCTTACCAATATTTTTGCACCGATACTGCTTGATATTGGCGACATGGGCGGCATCAAAAACCTCATTTGGCAAAAATCGGGCGTACGCAACGCGGTTTATATTTACCAGGGGCAACTAACCAACAAGCACATCGGCGAACGCTTCTCCATCCCCTGCAAAGACCTTGACCTGCTTATCGTATCGCACAGATAATATGGTCCCTAAGTATTTAATGCTGCTGCTGTTTACCGCCATGACATTGCGCGTTAGTGCGCAGCATTATAAATATATCGATAGTACAAAAGTTTGCGGTATTGCCCGTTATAAGCTACAGGTAAAGGCGAACCCTGATAAACAGCTGGTTGAGATAAAAAAATACATTCCGGGCATGGCCTTAGACTTGCGGTATGCCACCAGCAACAATTTTATGCACCGTCGCATGTACACCACGGCCAAAGCGTTTGCAAGGCTTCCGGTTGTAAAAGCGCTTCAGCAGGTTGAGGCCGAATTGAAAACGCAGGGCCTTGGCCTTAAAATTTATGATGCTTACCGGCCATATTCGGTTACGGTGAATTTTTACGAAATGGCATCAGACACCAATTTCGTAGCCGACCCGCGCAAGGGCTCGAAACATAACCGGGGCTGCGCAATTGACCTCTCCCTTATCAATCTAAAAACCGGCAAAGAACTGGATATGCCGACTGGCTTTGACAGCTTTAGCCGCAAGGCTGGCGCAGATTATATGGATTTACCGGCACAGCAAATTGCTAACCGCGAGCTATTGAAAACAGTAATGGCCAAATACGGTTTCAGGGTGATCTCAACCGAATGGTGGCATTATGATTTTACAGGCTGGGCCGGGTACGAGTTACTGGACATTCCTGTTCAAAATTTATAGCCTTACCTGTGCTCACCGTTTCAAAACTTACAACTTTTATCACACAACCCTACAAAAGGCATTAATATTGCTTAGCTATCCACAAACAGCGTTAACCCCACAAAAATACAGGCATGAAGTTTTTCAGCAAAGAATATTTTAAACAACTATGGAAGGTACTCCTGGCATCCTTCACTGGCTTTTCAAAAGATAATGGCTTAAAATTAAGTGCTTCCCTGGCTTATTATACTGTATTTTCCATCGCACCTTTGTTAATCATCGTAATATCGGTAGCCGGTCTTGTTTTTGGACAGGATGCGGCAACAGATCGCCTTTACCCTGAAATTGTTCGTTACGTTGGAAAGGGACCGGCAGCCCAGATCCAGGATGCTTTAAAACACCTTGCATTGTCCGGAAAATCGGGCATTGCCGTTGTTATTGGCGTGGTAACGCTATTATTGGGAGCAAGCAGTATTTTTATCGAGATCCAGGACTCGCTCAACATGATCTGGCGGGTTAAGGCTAAGCCGAAAAGTGGTTGGGTGCAGCTGTTAAAAAATCGCTTCGTATCATTTTCGCTCATCATAAGCCTTGGTTTTTTATTATTGGCGACGCTCATTATCAATATCGTAATAACCGCTGTTCAGGACCAGGTCCAGCGCTTTTTTCCCCAGATAGACGCGGTAACCAAACTCCTTGTTAAAGGCATAAACCTCGGTATTACACTAATTGTGATCACTACATTATTCAGCATCATATTTAAATTTTTGCCCGATGTCAAAATCAAATGGAAAGATGTACGCAGCGGGGCGGTATTTACGGCTATCCTGTTTATGCTGGGCCAGTATGCCATCAGCCTTTATATTCAATATACCGCGCAGGGTTCGGCCTACGGCGCAGCGGGCTCCATTATTGTGATCTTAGTTTGGATCTACTATACATCGGCCATACTATATATCGGTGCCGAGTTTACCCAGGTATTTGCCGAAGCCAGCGGAAGCCATATTGAACCTGCTGATTATGCCGTTCACATCCAGCAAACCGAAGTTGAACACCGCGTAAAGATCCTGCCGGCACAAAACCCGCAGCTTGAAGGAAATTTAAAAAAGGATGCGGGAGATGGGAAGGGATAAAGACCTTTTCCAATTGGCACAAGTGGGCATACCCGCAACCAATCTCTTAACACTTGCGCCAAAGGAGATAAAATGATAAAAACCATGTCATTGCGAGCGTAGCGTGGCAATCTCGTAGCCAATGCATGTCCGATCTGTGTAGTTACGAGATTGCTTCGTCGTGCCTCCTCGCAATGACATAGATTTAATCTGGGCTAAAACTCCTCATGTATATACGTCATGATCCTTACCATTTCATCCCTTATTTCGCGGGATGGCCGGGTAAAGTTGTTGTTCATGAACGCAAAAGCCAGGCGTTTGCCTTTGCGGGTGACTATGTAGCCGCTTTGGTTGTGG
>NZ_DASVOB010000264.1:0-11305 GCF_036383575.1 Mucilaginibacter sp. | reverse complement strand
TAATTATGTATTCTTTTCAAAAAAAAGTTTAAAAATATTTTTAATTGACGTGGGCTATTTTCATTTTGCCGACTCATGTATATATAAAGGATGTAAATGGACGAGGCGAACAAAGAATATTTTATACAAATACTAACAAAGTACAGGCTTGGAGAGGCTACGCGGGAAGAAATTAAATTCCTGGAGGCGTATTACAACCTGTTTGATTTAAATGATGACCTCATTACTGATGAGAACGAGGCCGACTATGCACACCTGAAAGATGCCATTAAAGCGACGGTTGATGAAAGAATAGCGCAGTATGAAAAAAAGCCTCTTACCTTGCCTTCAAGATCTGGCTGGATCAGGTACGCCGTGGCAGCCTCAATTCTGTTGTTTATTTCGGTTGGTGCTTACTTTTTTATTCGTAACAATCATAAGGCAGATTATTTTGCGGCAAATACTTACAAAGGGATAGTGCCAGGTACTAACAAGGCCACGCTTACTTTAGCTAATGGCACAACGATATCGCTTGATGACGCTAACAACGGGCAGATAGCTAAACAAGCCGGTGTTAAGATCACTAAAACAGCCAATGGACAGATCGTTTACCAGGCCGAAGCAACAGGGCAGGAACAGGCCGTTCAAAATACGGTTACCACGCCAAAAGGAGGCCAGTACAAGATCATCCTGCCCGATGGTACAACTGTTTGGCTTAATGCGGCTTCGTCAATAACTTATCCAACGGTATTTAAAGGAGCTGACCGCGAGGTAACACTCAACGGAGAGGGATACTTTGAAGTGGCTAAGAATAAAGCAATGCCTTTCAGGGTAAAATCGGCCCTGCAAACTGTTGAGGTGTTGGGCACGCATTTCAATATCAACACTTATGCCGATGAAGCGCAGGTGAAAACCACGCTGCTGGAAGGTTCGGTAAAGGTTATTTCGGCAACCAATTCAACGCTTATTATTCCCGGCGAACAGGCTGTAATTGACAGGGAAGGTAACGGCGCTATCAGCAAGCAGCAGGTAAATCTTGATAAGGAAGTGGCCTGGAAAAACGGTGTATTCTCATTTGCAGATGAGGATATCCGCGAAGTAATGCGCCAGGTGAGCCGCTGGTATGATATTGATGTGGTTTATGAGGGGGATATGCCCCACGAAAAGTTTTTCGGCGAAATTTCAAGAAGTAGCAATCTGGTCGATGTTTTCAGGATCCTGGAGCTTAACAACATGAAATTTGCGGTGGAGGGCAAAACGGTGAAAGTATCATACGGCAAGTAATATTTAACCTTAAACTTTATACTACTAACAACTAAACAACAACTAAACGCTAAAACTAAAACAAAACTTAATGGAAAAACAACTACGATAAATCTCAGATACAACGCTCATTAACAGACCAAAAATTAACCGGAAGCCTCTCACCGCTTCCGGTTTAAAATAGGTCAGGCAGCACAAGATGTCGAAGCCCTGAGCTGCATTTTATTAACCCAATCTTATTCAAAAATATGAAATTAACTTTTCTTTACAACGCCGTATGCGCAATACGGGGGGTAAAGTGCAAATTCTTATTAGTATTGAAACTCACCACTATACTATTGCTTGTTGGCGCGTTACACTTATCCGCTGCAAGTTATTCTCAAACGGTGACTATATCCGGCAAAAATAAAAGCCTTGAATCGGTTTTTAAGGATATAAAGCGTCAAACCGGCTATTTGTTTTTTTATAGCGAGAAAGTGAATTTAAAAGGCAAAACAGTTGATGCCGATTTTCATGATACGCAGCTTGTTGACGCGCTTAACGCGTGCCTTAAAGACTTTGATCTGAGTTTTACCATCGTCTCTAAAACCATTGTGATCCAAAATAAAATACCCGAACCGAGGCCAGCTCCGGTTATTGCCATAAGCAAAATACCGGTGAGTGGACGTGTGTTGGATTCGGTAAGTAAAACTACCTTACCGGGCGTAAATATTGCTGTTAAAGGAAGCAAGGGCGTAATAGGCCAAACCAACGAAAAAGGTGAGTTTAATGTACAGGCTGATGCAGGGCAAACATTAGTATTCTCGTTTATCGGCTACAAATCGGTGGAAGTTAAAGTGATTGCAGGCCAATCGATTGTAGTTAAGCTTTTACCCGATATTAATAACATTAAAGATATTGTGGTTACGGGTTACCAGGTTATCAAAAAAGATAACTACACCGGTAATGCCATCACCGTAAGCGGTGCCGATCTGAAACGTAATAATCCGCAAAACCTGATCAAAAGTATTGCTTCGTTTGATCCGTCGTTCAAGGTGCTTGATAATAACTTTGCAGGCTCTGACCCAAACAAGCTGCCAAAGATAAATGTGAGGGGTGCTACAGCCATTCCTTCCATCAGCGACGATATACTTGACCGTAACAACCTTTCAAGTAATTATAACCTGCCGGCATTTATTCTTGATGGCTTTGAAGTATCGCTTCAAAAAGTAGTCGACCTTGATATCAACCGTATCGAATCGGTTACCTTATTGAAAGATGGTGCCGCGACCGCTGTTTATGGTTCAAGGGCTGCTAATGGTGTAATGGTTATCACTACTAAAGCCCCTGTTGCCGGAAAGCTACAGTTATCATACAATTACGAACTTACTTTCAACGGTCCCGACCTGTCCGATTATCACGTGCTTAACGCTAAGCAAAAGGTTGCTTATGAGCAGCTTGTTGGCCTGTACAGCGCCTCAACATCTACCAGCGGAGATACCAAACAGGATGACCTCGACGCCCAGTTATTCACGCGCTTAAAAAACGTGGCAAGTGGTGTCAATACCTATTGGTTATCGCAGCCGTTAAGAAATGCTTATCAACAAAAGCATTCGGTTTATGCACAGGGCGGCGATCAGTCGTTCAGGTACGGTATCGATCTGCGTTATCAGACACAGCCGGGTGTTATGAAAGGTTCAGATAATACGCGGTACAGCGGCGGGGTTAATTTTACCTATAATCCAAGTTCAAAGCTTATCATCAGGAATGATTTGACCATAACGCAGGTTAACCAGGTTAACTCTCCTTATGGCGATTTTTCGACCTACGTAAATGCCAACCCATATTTTCCGATAAGGGATAGTACAGGCAGGTTGGTGCAGGAGCTTGCCAACTGGCGTGTAAACACCGGTCGCCAGGCTGAACTTCAGTACGTTACCGAAAATATATTTAACCCATTATATGAAGCCAGCCTAAGCAGCTTTAATAAAGCCGCATACACAGAGATACTGGAGTCGTTCTCTGCCGATTATAAAATATCAAAAGGCTTGCGGTTGAGGGCGTTAATGAGTGTCAATAAAACCAATTCAACATCAGATGCCTATGTGTCGCCGTTAAGCAGTGTTTTTTACAATACCGCGTCTGATAAGTTGAACAACAGGGGGACTTATGATTACGGTACCAATGCCAGCCTTAATCTTGATGGAAACGTAACCATCAATTATAACAAGCAACTGGGCGATCATTATTTCAACCTTGTTTTGGGTGCCAATATTTTGGCTTCAAAGTCTGATATTAAATCATTTTCGGCACAGGGCTTTTCAAACGACAGGTTTACCAACATCGGCTTTGCGCGCATTTATAAAGAAAATTCAGGCCCATATGGCGATGTAGCCAAGTCAAGAACAGCCGGTGCTTTCTTTTCGGGTAACTACGCGTTCCAAAACAAGTATCTTTTGGATGCGTCGGTAAGGGTCGATGGTTCATCAGCTTTCGGTGCCGACAGGCGTTATGCTCCTTTTGGGTCCTTAGGTATCGGTTGGAATATCCATAAGGAAAGCTTTTTACTGGGCTCAAATGTAATTAGCCAATTGCGTTTGAAAGGAAGTATTGCAACCCTTGGCTCAATCAGTTTTCCGGCTTACCAGTCGCGCTCAATATATTCATATGATACACAAAACTGGTATTCAACAGGTATCGGTGCTACCATATTAGGCTATGGTAACAGCAACCTGGAATGGCAAAAGACCCGCACTTCTGACGTAGGTATGGACATTGGCTTGTTTAAAGACAGGATAGTTATATCACCAAGGTATTATTACAAACTTACCAAGGGGCTCATCACTGATATTAACCTTGCCCCATCAACAGGTTTTACTACTTATAAAGATAACCTTGGCGATATGTCGAACAAAGGTTATGAGCTTTATCTCGTAGCACAAGCTTTCCATACAACCGATTGGAACATAAACCTGACAGCTAACCTTGCCCATAATGTTAATAAAATAGTTAGTATTTCTGATGCCCTGAAAGCCTTCAATAATAACATTGATAACTTCCAAACCAACAAGGATAACAACGCTTTTTCAACCCCGCTCACCCGGTATGTTGAAGGGAAATCATTGAACACCATTTATGCGGTGAAATCATTAGGTATCGACCCTGAAAACGGGAAAGAGATACTGGTGAAAAAAGACGGTACCCTAACCTATATATGGGATGTTAAGGATGTGCAGGATGTAGGCAATACCACGCCAAAGGCCGAAGGTTTTTTTGGCAGCACAGTATCATACAAAAGGTTTATGATGAGCTTTAGTTTTCATTACCGTTTTGGTGGCCAGTCCTTTAATCAAACCCTTATTGACAGGGTTGAAAATGCCGATCCGCGCTTTAATGTGGACAGCCGGGTGCTGGAACAAAGGTGGAAACAACCCGGCGACCATACATTTTTCAAAAACATTACCGACCTAACTGATACCTACGTGTCATCGCGGTTTATACAAAAAGATAACCTGATCGAACTGCAGTCGCTATACTTTTCATATGATTTTAACCCAAAGGCTATCCGCAGCCTTGGGCTTCAAAATCTGAGACTGGCATTCACGGCAAACGATGTTTTCAGGGCTTCAACTATTCAGGCAGAGCGGGGTATCAATTATCCCTTCGCCCGCAGCTTAACATTTTCATTATTGGGTTCATTTTAACACATAACCATGAAGAGATATTTAATTTTTATAATTCCATTGCTGGTGTTTACATCGTGTAAAAAGTTTTTGGACGTACAGCCAGAATCTGATGTAACCAAGGAGCAGCTGTTTAGTACTGAAGATGGTTTTGAAGAGGCGTTAAACGGTGTTTATACAAGATGTACAAAACCAGATATGTATGCAGGAAACCTTACTTTCAGCAATCTTGACATCATGGCGCAGAACTATTCGTTCTCAAACACTGATTTTCAAAAAATTGCTTCTTTTCAATACAAGCAAAGCATTTTAAAAGATAAAAACAGCCAGATCTGGTCGGCAGTTTACAATGCTATCGGCAATTGCAACGAGATATTGCAGGTAATAGATAAGCAAAAGGCTGTGTTTTCGGGCAACAACTATGCTATTATCAAAGGAGAAGCACTTGCCCTACGCGCGTACCTGCATTTTGATCTTTTACGCATGTTTGGTGCTTCGTATAAATATAATCCAAATAGCAAAGGCATTCCTTATGTAACTGATGTTAGTATTAAAAGCACACCATTTTCGTCAGTAGGCGATGTAATTAACTATGCTATCGTTGATTTGCGCAATGCACGCACACTGTTAAGCAATACTGATCCTATTATTTCACCGGCTTACATTGTTGGTTACCCCAATAAAACGTATCCCACCGGTTATACAGGGGCTAAGCAAACAGAAACTACAAGTAATACCCTGTTTTTGCAAAACCGCAGGCACAGGCTTAACTACTATGCTGTATGCGGCGAACTTGCAAGGGTTTATCTGTACAAAAATGATTATCAGAATGCGCTTTCAAATGCTAACGATGTAATAAGCGCCAACAAGTTTCCCTGGACACAAAAAGATGATGCTTTTAACAATAACGTTGAGCAAAAAGACAGGATATTTTACAACGAGTTAGTATTTGGCTGGTATGCGCCACACGCCAATGACAACAATGCACTTGTTACCTTGTTCAGCGCGACAAATACCGCACAGTATCAGCCAACACCGTTACAGTTAGATAACATTTATGAAAAAACCACCGTTGGTGCCGAAGACTGGCGCTACAGGCAATGGTTTTTTACAGCTACTGATGTAACGCCAAACCGCAGTTACCTGGTTAAATATTTAGTTAACAGCTCGCCGCAGGTAAACCTGCACCCGCTTATGGCTCCTGGCTTTCGTTTGGCTGAAGCATATTACATAGCAGCCGAGGCAAGTTACGACAGCAACCCAACAAAAGCTATCGAGTATTTAAATACGGTACGTACCCACCGCGGCATTATTGATCCGTTGCCTTCAACTTTAGGCAAAACAGCTTTTATGAATGAGTTGGTTAAAGAAGCCCGTAAAGAGTTTTACGGCGAGAGCCAGATATTTTACATGTATAAGCGGTTAAATCTGGATATAGTGGCCGCCAGTGGCCAGGTCTATCCTGCATCAAACAGCATTTACGTGTTCCCGGTTCCTGACGACGAAGCAGCTTATAATAATTGATCTCATACCATTTAAAACAATGAAAAGAAATATATTTTATGTTTTAGTGGTCGTTGCAGTTCTTTTTGGCTGCAAAAAAGACCAGTTACTCACATACGGCTCAAGGGATAACATTTATCTGAATTATAAGGATAAAGATAAAAACCAGGATACCTCGGTGCTAACTTATTCTTTTGCTTATAATCCTACCCTGGCCCAGGATACCATTTGGGTGCCGGTAATAATTTCGGGGCAAAGGTCAAAAAGCGAAAGGAAGTTTGCGATAACCGTAGTTGACACAGCTACCACAGCCAAAGCCGGTTTGCATTATGAAGCGCTTAAGCCATCTTACATTATGCCTGCGGATTCGGGCACTGTGAAAGTACCGGTGATCATTAAAAACAGCGATCCGGAGCTTGCAAATAAATCGGTAATGCTTACTATCCTGGTTTCGGGCGGGCAGGATTTTGATTCGTCGCTGCCGGTATCATTAAGAACAAAATCTATCCTTTATTCGGCACGCCTGGAGCAACCAGCCTGGTGGATCTACTGGATGGGTAACCTTGGTACTTACAGCAGGATAAAGCACCAGTTGTTCCTGATCTCTTCGGGCACCACCGATCTTGTTGATATGTCAAAACCAAATGCTTATCTCCAGATCCCGCGTACGCTGTATTACATTGACAACGTAAGGACATTTATTAACGACCCATTTGCCTGGGTAGCGCGGTACCCGGAAAAAGGTTATGTGCTTACCCAAAGGGCCGGTGGAAGCAAGGATTATGATTTTTATAATTCTTCTTCGCCAGATAAGAAGTTTTACCTCAAGCATTACGATCAGGCAGACAGGTACTTTTTTGTTGATGAAAATGGTCAACAGGTTATTATCAATTAAACACTTAGGTCATGAAATTTAAATCGATAGCTATATTGGCGCTCATAACGGTACTTTATACTTCATGTAAAAAGGACCTGGGCAATTATGTATACTCGCCACCTTCAGAGCCGGTAGTTGCCGGCATTAATAACGCCACATTTGCAGCCCTGCTGGGCGATACCCTTACCATACAGCCAAAGGTTACCCTGGCCGGTGCCGATCCGCTTAAGGATCTGGATTTTGAGTGGCATATCACCGTGCAGGAAGAACTTCGGGAAGCGGTTTACAAAGGTTACCCGCTTAAAATGGTTTACAATTTAGGCCCGGGCGATCGCGCCTGTAAGCTTACCATTACCGATAAACGGAACGGGTTATTTTACAATTTTCCTTTCAAAATAACAGGTACAACCCAGTTTTCGGCGGGTAGCATAGTGTTAAGTAATGATAACGGAGTTACTAAACTATCATTTGTAAAACCCGATAAAACGATATTGGGTGATATCTACAAATCGCTTAATAAGGATGATTTGCCTATCAATCCGGTTGAGCTGTATTACTCAAAACCACTGCCTTACCAACCGAATACCAAAGAGGAATACTGGGTATTGAGTAATGATCCCAATAAAAGCGGGGTAGTGCTTGACGCCAGCACATTATTGAAACGGACTGATTTTGCAGCACAGTTCTTCTCACCACCGGCTGTTATCAGCACAGGGTATCTTGAGCCGTTTTTAGGGCCGGTACAAATGGGCACAGTACCAACAGGCGTAATTAATGGTAAGCTATATGTAGGCGTTTCATCAACAGCTCCTTTTGCTGATGACTACGGCAAGTTTGCCAATGCGCAAGCCGGCGATTACAATATGTCGAAATATTTTACGCACGGTAGTTCGTTTTTTATCGGTTACGATCTTAAGGCAAAGGCGTTTATAACATTTGGTTCCGATGGTACTTACTCGGGCACCAACTACAAAACTGATACCGCAAGCACCGGTTTTGATCCCAAAAATGTAGGATACGATAACTTATTGTTCATGAAGCCTGTAGAAGGCGGTGCTTCTTACGCATTCTTTAAAACCGCTACAGGTACCATAACCGAGCTAAGTTTCAGCTATCCTATGGGTGATGACAGGACCTTTAGGGGCTTGGGCAAACGCACATTTAAAGGTAGTGCGTTAGTTGACGATGATACCAAATGGGTGGTTAACAGTTTAAATGTATTCTATTTTTCATCAAAAGGGAAAATATACCGCTATAACCCTATTAACGAAGATATAAGACAGCTTGACGCGGATTTTGGCGGCAAAAAAATATCGATGATCAAGATCAGTATGGATGATAACACGCTTACCGTTGGGGCAAGCGGAGCTGTTTATACTCTTGACGTAAGTGTTTCCAAAACGGGTAACATCACTAAAACAATAAGTGGCATACCGGGCGAACCAATTGACATAGTTATCAAATAAACAACAACTAACCTATCAAAACCATATGAAAAGAGTGAATAACAGCATGAAAGTTTTTGTGTTGATGGCCACAGCCATGGCTTTAACGAGCGCCTGTTACAAAAATAAACTGGCTGCTGATCAGGGGCAACCGCAGGTTAAGCCGGTTTTTCATGATTACTTGTCGCAGGATTCGCTAACCCGCGGCTCATACACCTTGATCTTTACCAACTATTCGCCCGATTTTGCTACGGATGCAGGTAATAAAGTAAAAGACAGGATGATTGAAGCCTTTTTTAAGGTTTATCCCGAAGAGGCTTCAATTTATAATCCTAAAACAGCGACGAAGGTTCATTTCAACATCGATCCATCTTATACTGGTGTTGCCGAAACCGGAAATGCCATAGTTCGCGTCAACCCCAAATGGATGCTTGCAACCCCTACAGATCTGGATGTGGTTACCCATGAGGTAATGCATATTGTACAGGCCTATAAGGGAAGTAATCCTGGTTGGCTGGTTGAAGGAATTGCGGACTACGCGAGGTACACCCTTGGGGTTGACAATGCAACTGCCGGCTGGTCATTGCCTGCTTACAGTGCAGATCAAAACTATACAGGCAGTTACCGCATAACCGCCCGTTTCCTGGTTTGGCTTGATAAGCATGTTAAAGCTGGTATAGTAAAAAGTCTGGATACAGCCTGCCGCGATAATACCTATTCAGACCAAACCTGGAAAACGTTAACTGGCAAAACGGTTGATGAGCTTTGGACTGCTTACAGTAATAATCCGGCCTTTTAATATCAATACCCGGAGGGGTCGTGTCTCCGGGTATAATTCAACTAAATAATGTTTACGGCTTTTAAAGCTCAAAAAATAGAAAATGAAACTAAAACTATCAATGCTGGCCTTACTGTTGCCATTCGCTGCATCAGCTCAGAAAACCAACTTTAGCATTACCGGCCATATCGGTAAGCTGGATAAACCGGCCAAAGCCTATATCGATTATATGGATAATGGTTCAAGCCACGAAGACTCATGTATGGTTACCAACGGTACATTCAAATTTGTAGGCAACGTATCGGGTATAACTACCAGTCGTATGGCATTTGACCATACTGGTCAGGGCAAACAGCATGCTATCTATGCCCCTAATGCCGATGTGGTTTACATTTATTTCGGTAAGGAAAATATGGTGTATACGTCGGCCGACTCATTGGTAAACGCCAAAGTTAGCGGCTCAAAGGTTTACGACGAGTTTCAGGCATACAACAAACAAATTGGCGGCACCATCATGGATTTAACCAAAGCTGTTAACGCCGAATTTTCGCGTGCTACACCCGAGCAACAAAAGGATACTGCTTTTGTAAAAGTTATTGATACCCGTTATCGCAAAAACATTGCAGATAGGGGCGAAAAACAATTTCTCTTCGCTAAAAACAATCCTAACTCATACTTCGGTTTGGTTGGCTTGTCTGAGTCGGCAGGTACTAAGGTTGACGTTGATAAAGTTGGCCCTGTGTTTAAAGCGTTGAACGCGTCGCTGCGCAATACCGATATGGGTAAAGAGCTTGAGCAGCGGATCCAGGCAGCCGGGATTACCGCTATTGGGAAACCAGCCCCCGTATTCACCCAAAATGATGTAAACGGTAAGCCGGTTTCCTTAAGCGATTTAAAAGGAAAATATGTGCTGGTTGAGTTTTGGGCAAGCTGGTGCGCCCCATGCCGTGCCGGGAATCCTAATCTGCGGAAACAATACGAGCTTTATAAAGATAAAGGCTTTGAGATTATCTCTGTATCGCTTGATAATGTGAAAGAAAAATGGGTTGATGCTATCGCTAAAGACGGTTTGCCGTGGATCCAGGTTTCTGACTTAAAAGGCTGGAACAATGCCGTTGGCCGTTTATATGGCGTAAGGGCAGTGCCGCAAAGCTTTTTGCTGGATAAAGATGGAAAGATCATAGGTAATACACTGCGCGACGAATCCCTGAACGCCAAACTTGCCAAACTTTTTAATTAAGCATATATGAAAAAGATCACTTTGGCTTTGCTGCTTTGCCTTGCGTTTAGCGCGGCCTGTTTGGGAAGTGCAGTAAGAAAAGGTGCTGGTAAAATAGCGCTCCACGTTTTATACGTAGGTTATGACCCGGCAAAACCTAAGCCGGAACATGTAAACTACTACAGTACAGCAGCCGCTGCAATTGACGATGCCTGGAAAACCCGTATGGCCGATTTTAAGGCATTTTTGGAGCAAAGGTTTGAAAAGGCCGATGTGGTGGATGTAAGAGATTACGATGCTGCTATGTCTGAAAAGGTAGATGTTACCATTCTTGATGCCGGCCCGGTAAAGTTGCCTGCTGGTTTTGACCGTCCTATGATCCTGATGCACGAAATGGCCCCTAACGTAGGGTTGCCAATCGGCCTCAAGTTCGATTGGTATTGTCAGTGTTTGGAGGATGACGCGCTGAACATCAAAACAAGCCATGCCATCTTTAATACACCTATAAAGGTTAAGCTGACATTGGTTAACAGGCCTACACCGGGATCGTTTTTTAATGGTTTCCAGGGAGCAACCACA
>NZ_DASVOB010000263.1:0-3586 GCF_036383575.1 Mucilaginibacter sp. | reverse complement strand
AATAAAATTAAAATAAATCCGAAACCGAAAATCTCAATTCCGAAATTATAGCGCTGCTCCTTCAATCAAGGCGCTGTAAAACTCGCCTACATCCATACCCGCTGCACGTACCTGTTGCGGAATCAAACTGGCGGCAGACTGGCCTGGTGTGGTGTTGATCTCAATAAAATAAAAATCATTGCTGCCTTCAAGCAAAATAAAGTCGATCCTGGCCATGCCGCGGCAGTTGAGGCGGGTATACACCTCGGTAACTATGCCAGCAATTTCTTTAACCTTTTCAGCCGAAAGGTTGGCGGGAGTTATCTCTTGTGTTACACCAGAAGTATATTTCGCCTCGTAATCAAAAAAATCTTTTGAGGTTATAATTTCTGTAGCAGGCAATACCTTTATTTTACCGTGCAGGCGTGCTATACCAATACTGAACTCGCGGCCTTTAATAAATTCTTCTACTAACACCTGGGCATCCTCCTGAAATGCCCTGTTCAATGCTTCCGGCAGGCCGGCTATGTTTTGAACTTTGCTCATACCCACGCTGCTGCCACCATTATTAGGTTTAACAAACAACGGAAATTTCAAATTAGCTGCTATTGTGGCAACGTCATGCACATCGCGCTCAAATAAACGCATGGAATGTGCGGTATGCAAACCGTGGATCCCGTTCACGATCGCTTTGGTGTAAGCCTTGTTCATGGTAATGGCTGATGTTGTAGCATCGCAGGTATTATACGGGATGCCAAGCATATCAAAGTATCCCTGCAGTTTGCCATCCTCGCCGGGGGTACCGTGAATGGTAATGAAAGCGAAATCGAATTTTATTTTTTCCTGGTTAAGGGTGATGGTGAAATCGTTCTTATCTACATCAACGGCAGTATCATCGGCTTCAAAAAACCACCTGTCGCGGGTGATCAGGATGGTATAAACTTTATAGTTGCTATTAGCTGCAAGGTTAGCAGCAATATTTTTTGCACTGTTAAGGGATACTTCATATTCGCCGGTAAAGCCTCCGGCCAAAAGGGCTATATTTTTCATGATTTGGGTCAGAAAGTCCGAAAGTCGGTAAAGTCCGAAAGCCGGAAGCAGACCCCCAAATTTAGTAATTAGATCATGCGGTCATAATTTTTTCTAAACATCCCAATCAAGACAACCAAACTATAAACTAACTATCTGACTTACGGACTTTACCGACCTACGGACAACTTTAAAACTTTACGGCTAACAAAATAATTCCTATGTTTGATACTTAATTAAAAGGTTTACCCTTACATATACTGATGAGCAAATTTGGGGCTTACTTAAAATCAAAATCATTCCGGAATAACTTATTAATGGCTATTGTGACAGTGATAGCCGTTGTTTTAATAGCATTTTTTAGTCTTGGTTACTATACCCGCCACGGTTCGGGCATACCTGTACCAAAGCTTAAAGGCCTTACCATTGATAAGGCTATGGATATTTTAAAAGAACAGGGATTTGGCTATAAAATTGATTCTGTTTACGTGCAGGATGTGGCTCCCGGCACCATCGTTGAGCAGGATCCTGATCCCGGCACCAACGTTAAGGAAAACCGTGTAATTTACCTTACTATGGTGACTCTCCAAGCTCCACCTGTAAGTCTGCCCGATCTTGAACAAAGCAATTACCGCGAAGCTGTTGCAACTATATCAAACTATGGATTGAAAGTTGGTGATACAACTTATCGCTCAGACATTGCCAAAGACAGGATCCTGGAAGTACGTTTTGGCGGCCAGGTTATAAAACCAGGTACCAAGCTCCCGAAAGGGTCAAAAATTGATCTTGTTTTGGGTGATGGTGAAGGCGCAAGTGAGGTGGAAATCCCAGAGCTGGTAAACCTTGATCTGGATGCAGCTCGTTTTGCTATCAAAGGTGCCGGACTAACTGTTGGTATCATTACTTACCAGGGTACAATAAGCGATTCCACCAACGTGGTTGTAGTTTCGCAATATCCAATGAAAACCGATTCGTTAAGCAAAACAAGTATAGGTACACGTATAAACCTGACTGTTTCACAAGGCACAAAAACAGATGCAGTCCCACCGGCAAATTAAAGCTACCGAACTACTCGAACGCTTAAACCAAGGTGAGGATCTTAACCTGATTGATGTGCGTGAGGTTATTGAATACCATACCTACAATATAGGAGGCGATAATATCCCGCTGTCAAATTTGGAGAGTACACTTAACAGTTTACGCTACAACAAAACCGATGAGATAATCGTTATCTGCAAGGTTGGGCTAAGGAGCGAAACCGCACGAGCTATATTAGAGGAACACGGCTATAGCAATGTGAGGAATTTAAGCGGCGGACTAATAGCTGTTCAAAAATTAAAATAAATACAACAAATATCATCTATTCAATATCATGACCGCGGGAAAACAAGGATCAGGCATATTCAAAAAATTCATTATAGCGCTGGTAATCGTTATCATAGCGCTTTTAGGCTTCACAGGGTTTAACTATTATCTTAAGTACTTTGGCCCTAACGTTACCGATAAACAGGAGTATTTATACATTCATACAGGTGCAACTTTCAGCGATGTTTTTAAAACGATCCAGGATGAGGGCATTGTAAAAGATACGGCATCATTTGCATGGGCAGCACGCGATATGAATTACACCACCCGTGTAAAACCGGGTAAATACCGCCTCCACAATGGTTTGGGCAACCGTAAGCTGATCAATATGCTTGCATCAGGCACACAGGAGCCTGTTAAGGTTGAATTTCATGGATTAAGACTTAAAGAACAATTTGCCGGCTTCATCTCAAAAAAGATAGAGCCTGATTCAATGGCGATCATCAGGCTACTTGACTCGGCAAGTTTTGTAAGTAAATACGGTTTTACTACTGATAATGTTTATACAGTGATCATGCCCGATTCATACCAGATGTATTGGAATACTACACCCGAAAAGTTTTTTAAACGGATGTATGATCACTATGAAGCATTTTGGACCCCCGAACGCAAACAACAGGCTGCCGCGATAAACCTTAATCCACAGGAAGTTTCTGTTTTAGCATCGATAGTTGATGCCGAAGCTTTGCATGATGATGAAATGCCTGCTGTAGCCGGTTTATATCTTAACCGCCTTAAAAAGGGAATGAAGCTTGAAGCCGACCCTACCGTCATCTTCGCGCTGAACGATTTTACTATCAAACGCGTACTTACCCGTTACCTTTCATACAATTCACCATACAACACTTACCTGCATACAGGTTTGCCTCCGGGCCCTATCATGATGCCATCGGTTAACGCGGTAAAAGCAGTACTGAATTATCAGAAGAGCGATTACATTTACATGTGTGCCAAAGCTGATTTTTCGGGCTATCATGCCTTTGCTACCAATATGTCCGATCATTTGGTTAACGCACATAAATTTCAGCAAGCCCTTAACGAGCGTAACATCCGCAGGTAATGTTTGAGCACACCACCAAGATACGGGTGCGCTACGGCGAAACCGACCAGATGGGCTATATGTACTATGGTAATTATGCCGAGTTTTATGAAGTTGGCCGTGTAGAAATGCTCCGCAGTCTTGGCCTTACTTATAAAGGCATGGAGGAATCGG
>NZ_DASVOB010000262.1:0-8526 GCF_036383575.1 Mucilaginibacter sp. | reverse complement strand
TATGCTCGCCTGCCGGTAACGACTTAATGTTTGATGAAAGCTATTGTAAACAGGGTAGCGGCTTTGCCAATAAGATCTGGAATGCCTTTAAGCTTGTAAAAGGCTGGGAAGTTGATGAAAGCCTTGCTAACCCCAATGCCGTAGCCATTGAATGGTTTGGCAACAGGTTTAACCAGGCGCTTACCGAAATTGAAGCAAACTTTGCCCAATACCGTTTATCAGAGGCTTTAATGGATACCTACAAGCTGGTATGGGACGATTTTTGCGCATGGTACCTGGAAATGATCAAGCCGGCTTATCAGCATCCTATTGATAAGGCAACTTATACGGCTACTATTCAATTCTTTGAGAATATTTTAAAGGTATTGCATCCTTTTATGCCTTTCCTTACCGAAGAGTTATGGCATGATGAGCTATTTGGCGAACGTACCGAAACAGACTGCTGTATTGTAGCGCAATTACCCGTTATTGGGGAAATAAATTCACGCTTACTGGCTGAGGTTGAGTTAGTAAAAGACGCGGTTACTTCTATCAGGAATACCCGCAAAACAAAACAAATTTCAGACAAAGAGCCGCTCGAATTATTTGTTAAATCAAATTCAGGGATCAACTACGGGGAATATGCAGCTATTATTGCCAGGCTTGCCAACATCAGCAAGTTTGAAACCGTAGCTGATAAAGTTGAAGGAGCTATTAATTTCTTAGCTTCAACCGACGAATTTTATATTCCTTTCAGCGAAGAAATTGATCCGGTTGCCGAGTGCGCGAAACTGAAAAAAGAGCAGGAATACTTGTTAGGTTTCCTGAAATCGGTTAACGCAAAATTGGGGAACGAACGGTTTATGGCCAATGCAAAACCCGAAGTTATTGAGGTTGAGCAAAAGAAAAAGGCCGATGCCGAAGCCAAATTAACCATCATTGAACAGAACTTAGCAGCTTTGGCTTGCTAATTGCAGAACTTACAGGCTTTGCATAACAAGCTACCCTACAGTATTGTAGGGTAGCTTGTTGAAATTGCAGCGCCAATGTTAAGTTCTGAATATGAGTAATAAAGTAAGTTTTTTTAACTTATCGATCTATAAGATTTTGTCGAAGGAGCAATCGTTCCTTGACCAGGCCCGGATTCGTTTATTGTATTATGGGTTCTTCCTTATTTTTGTTGCCCTTGGCACTCTTTATCTAAGCGTTTATTTCCAAAACCAAAAAATGCTTGCCTATACCGCCCTGTTTTTAATGGGATCGGTAATCGTATTATTTAAATACTTAACCTGGCGGCCCGACTGGCGCGGTGCGGCGCATGCACTGCTTATTGTTGGCACCCTGGTTAATTCGAGCCTGGTTTATGCGTCAATGCAAACAGTAAACATCATTACTGTACAGGTAATTATTATTGTTATAGCATTCAGCTATTATATGCTTGGGCAGCAATGGGGGCTCATCTACTCGTTGCTTAACACAATACCGGTGTTAATATTCATGATCATTGAATATAACAGCGGGTACGTTATCGGTATCAAACCCAATAAAATTGATCAGTCTACCATTATCATCAGCCTGTTTGCCAATTTTATACTGCTCATTTTTATTCATAGTCATTTTTATACTGCTTTCTTAAAAAATATCAAGCACCTTAAAGATAGCAGCAAGGAGCAGGCCCGGCTTTACAATCAAATGGAAACGGCTATTGAAAAGGCAGAAAAATCGGCGCAGGTTAAATCGGAGTTCCTGTCAACCATGTCGCATGAGATCCGTACGCCCTTAAATGCGGTTATAGGGATGAGTAATTTGCTGATGATGAGCAGTCCGCGGCCCGATCAGCGGGAAAATCTTGAAGTGCTTAAATTCTCGGCCAACAACCTGCTGGCCATCGTTAATGATGTACTTGATTTCAGCAAAATTGAATCGGGAAAGGTGGTATTTGAAAATATCCGCTTTAACCTTGTTGAGCTGATGAACAATATTTGCGGCGGACAGATGCTGAAAGCCGAAGAAAAAGGCCTGCTGTTTAAGCTCGATGTTGATAGCTCGTTGAAAAATAAAGTGCTTTTTGGCGATCCTACCCGGATAACTCAGATCATTTTTAACCTGGTTAACAACGCTATAAAATTTACCCCGCAGGGAAATATATGGGTAAGAGTTACTTGCGTGGAAGACAGGCATAATACCGTTACTGTAAACTTTTCGGTGAGGGACACCGGTATCGGTATCGAAAAAGAAAACCTGGGCAATATATTTGAACCATTTACACAGGAGTCGTTAGCTACCACGCGTGAGTATGGCGGTACAGGGCTTGGCCTGGCTATCGTTAAGCGTTTGCTTGAACTGCAGGACCTGCAAATAACGGTTAACAGTACGATGGGGTATGGGTCTGAATTTTCATTCCATATGGAATTTCCGGTATCAACGGAGGTGGTGGCCGAAGTAGCGGCTGCCCCTGAGACTAAACAACCCGCACAAAACCCGCTGGCCTGTTTGCGCGTGCTAATTGCCGAGGATAATATGGTTAATGTGATGCTGATGAAGAAACTGCTGAGCAAGTGGAATATAAACCCAACCATTGCCGAAAACGGGGAGCGGGCGGTTGAATTTATGCAATACGGCAATTTTGATATCATATTGATGGACCTCCAGATGCCGGTGATGAACGGCTTTGATGCATCTAAAGAGATCCGTAAAATGGCCGATCCTAAAAAATCAGGCGTGCCTATTATTGCGCTTACAGCTTCCGCACTCTTTGATATCAAAGAACAGGTGTACGAAGCCGGTATGAACGATTACGTATCCAAGCCATTTAAACCGGATGACCTGTTGGAAAAGCTTAATAATTACGCTTTGAAAAAGGTAATGTGAGTTTGGTTGTATTTAAAATCTACGCCATTAAGGATTGTTGGTAACAACAATCCTTAATGCTCTTTTAATCACGTTATTTCATATTACTTTATTAAGCTTTTAGTTGCTTATACAATGCCATAAATGCAAGGAGTAGAGTTGTTGGTGACAACACCAACAACGGCTGGAGCGTAGCGCGGCAATCTCGTAGCCAATGCATGTCCGCCCTGTATAGCTACGGGATTGCCACGTCGCCCCAAGTGCTTTTGCCCGTGCCGCTTCTCGCAATGACATGGCATTGATTTTCTACTTATTCAATTTATCCCCTTCCTTAATCACAGCCTGGTTCACCTCCCTAATCCTTTCAGTATCCATTTTTTCAACGGCCCTGTCGTAGGTTAAAACGCCGTTTACTTCATGTTCAACGTCGGTGGTTTGGGTGTAAATGGCAACACTTAGCCCTTTGTATTTCATCAGCTGTTCCACTTCGTCGAGCAGAAAAACATAGCGATCGGTAAGCCTTGCTTTGGTGGGTTCGTAATCATAGGCATTGTTGTGTACAGGCCACATATGCCCGCGCACAAACAAGCCTACTCCGCCAAATTCGCCCAGTGAGGCGGCCCGGTGATCATCGGGAACGGAAGCTCCGTACGGGCCTACATAAATATGTGTATCCACATAATCGCCGTTGCCCGGGTCGCCGTAAGGCTTTTGGTAATCGGGATTATTATTAAAGCCCGAGTTGCCGTTAACCAATCTCGACGGATCATATTGTTTAACCCAGTTGGTGATGTTTTTTACATCAAAAGCACCCCAGTTTTCATTAAAAGGCACCCAGGTAATAATGGAAGGCGAGTTATAATGATCGTCGATTATCGCTTTTAATTCCTGCCTGTAAACGCTTCTGTTTTTTGTAGTATCTTCATTTTGATACCATATGGCGGGCATATCCTGCCAAACCAGCAATCCCATTTTATCGGCCCAGTAATAAAAACGTTGCGGCTCGGTTTTCATGTGTTTACGGATCAGGTTATAGCCTGCTTTTTTGGTATATTCTATATCAAATTTAAGAGCTTCCTCTGTTGAGGCTGTTAAAATCCCGTCGGGCCAGTAGCCTTGGTCGAGCAGGCCAAGCTGCATGATGAATTTATCGTTTATAAGCGGTCTGATCACCCCGTTAAGCTTGCCTAATTTAATATCACGCATACCGAAATAGCTTTTAACCTCGTCGGCCTCGCTGCCATCAGCATTATATAACGTAAGCTTCAGATCATATAAAAACGGCGAATCGGGCGACCATAAAACAGGGTTGTCAATCGGCAGATAGAAATATGAGCCACCTGTTGCGCTAACCTGCGAAACTTCTTTGCCATCGTTTAGCGCAACTGCTTTGATCTTGCCCGTACCCTCGGTATTAACAAACACTTTTAAACGTTTACCTTCCACATCTGGCAGCAGGCGGATATTTTTGATGTATGATTTGTTTACCGGTTCCAGCCAAACAGTTTGCCAGATGCCCGATGAAAAAGTATAATCGCCCCGCGGACCGTTTTTGCCTGATGGTGTTTTGCCGTCATTGGGATCATGAGCGGCAACAATGATAGTATTGCTGCCCTTTTTTAAGTAAGGCGTAATGTTAAAGCTGAACGAATCGTATCCTCCGGAATGTGACCCCGCTTTTTTACCGTTTGCAAAAATAGTGGCATCATGATCAACCGCTCCGAAATGAACAATAACCTGTTTGTTTTGCCATTTGGCAGGGATCTCAAAACTACGGCGATACCACATATTGATCTCCTGTTTGCGCTGTATGCCGGATAGAACAGATTCCGGGCAATAGGGCACCAATATTTTATCCGGTTTGCCTTCAAACGATGCAGGTGTTTCAGGTTTCAGGGAATTGGGTGCGTCTTTTCCTCCACGATAATCCCAATGCCCGTTGAGGCAAAGCCAGTCGTTACGCTGTAGCTGGGGCCTTGGGTATTCTGATAAAGGGACTTCGGCCTGTATGGCGGTATTTGTCCACTGTGTAGGGAGTTTTGCTTCCTGGGCAGATGCGATGAAGCTGCATACAATCAATGCTGAGATCAGGGCTATCGCTTTATTGTAAAGGTTCATAATGAGGTGTTATAATTGATGAGGTTATGCAGCCCAAAATAGGGAATAGATAACTGTTATCATAACATTTTATTGGAAAGGAGATGTTGTCTGAACTCGAATTTATTGAATTTGAATAATTTATGGAATGTGCATGGCATTTTCTGTTCATTCCCTAAATTCAATAAATTCGGGTTCAGATAAATTACCTCTTCACATACACCGGCAACTCTTCAATAAACCGGTAAGTGCATTTTTCGTGATCAATAGTACAGTAGTAATGCTGTAGACCGTTACTTACCGCCAACAGGGATACTTTATGCACCATGTTATATCTGGCAATCTGATCGAAGGTTTTTTGATCGATGGTTACTGAAGGGGCTTTGCATTCAACCATCAAAATGCGTTCGCCGCTGGAGTTAAACACTACAATGTCGGTACGTTTTTGCAGGGTGTTGAGCTTGAGGCCACCCTCCAGTTTAATTAATGAGCGCGGGTAGTTTTTTTGTTTGATGAGGTATTGTACAAAATGCTGGCGTACCCACTCTTCGGGCGTAATGATGATGGTTTTTTTTCGGATCTCGTCAAAAAGGGTCAGTGTGCCGTTATCGTCGCTTATTTTAAAAGGATAGGGTGGAAGGTTAAGCGGTTGGAGCATTTTTGAGAAGTCTGAAGTAGTAAGTTATTAGTCTGAAGTTGGGCCTCAAAATTAACAAATATATCATTGGGCATCCGTTAAATAAAAATACATTCCACTTTTGACTTTCGACTTAGTACTTTTGACTGCGAAATATGACTGCTGCCGAGATATTAAAGGACCTTAAGAACCGTAAGTTTAAACCACTGTACCTGCTGCATGGTGAGGAACCTTATTTTATAGATCTGGTTAGCAATTACGTGGAGCACCACGTGCTGCCCGAGCATGAGCGCGGCTTTAACCAAACCGTAGTTTACGGTAAGGATACCGATATCATGACCGTACTCAACGCCGCCAAGCGTTATCCCATGATGGCCGACTACCAGGTGGTACTGGTAAAAGAGGCGCAGGACATGAAATGGGGGAAGGACGATGACAACAAAAAAAGCATCGACCCGGTATTGAGTTATCTCGAAAACCCGCTGCCAAGTACCATTCTTGTTTTTTGCTACAAATACGGCAAGTTTGATAAGCGTAAGAAAACGTACAAAGCCATAGAAAAGAACGGGCTTATCTTTGAATCGGCCACGTTGTATGATAATAAGGTGCCGGCCTGGGTGGAGGGCTATGTAAGTGATAAAGGTTATAAAATGAACCAGCAGGGATCGGCCATGATTGCCGAGTACCTGGGTAACGATCTGTCTAAAATAGCCAACGAGCTTGAAAAGCTGATGCTGAACGTTAGCGCCGGGCAGGAGATCACCCTAAAGCACATCCAGGATAATATCGGCATTAGCAAGGAGTACAATGTGTTTGAGCTGCAAACCGCGCTTACAAAAAAGGATGCTTACAAGGTAAACCAGATCATCAATTACTTTGAGGCTAACCCTAAATCAAACCCTATTGTACTGGTTTTGGGTAACCTGAACAACTTTTTCAGTAAGGTGCTGGTATACCATTATGTAAAGGATAAAACCCCGCAAAACCTGGCTAAAGAGATGGGCGTTAACCCCTACTTTATTAAAGATTATGAGCAGGCTGCCCGTAATTATCCGCTTGGTAAAATTTTCCAGGTGATCAGCTACCTGCGCGAGTATGATCTGAAAAGCAAAGGTGTTGAATCAAATGCACCGCATGGCGAATTGATGAAAGAGCTGATGTTTAAGATATTGCATTGATCCCAAATTTCATTTAGCCTTTATGACCCTATCATCACAATCAAAAGCCAACCTTGCATCCAATCTGATCCGCGTTTCGGCAGTTTTGTATTTGGTTTATTATTACCTGAACGGAGGAAGGTCGGCAAATTTTAATCTTGCTTTAGCCACTTGTATTGCCCTGGGTATTTTACTTGTCCTCGCCCTTTTTATCAGGCAGGGGTATAAATGGGCCAAATGGGTATTACTGGGATTATTGATCTTAACCATAACGCCCGATCTTATAGGTCTTCCCTTTACCTTCAGAACAAACATTTATGCAGGTTGTATTGCTATAATAATTGACCTCTTACAAATAGGGGCGCTTGTTTTACTTTTTACGCCTGATAAAGAAGAGCCGCTTGCTGAAGAAGAAGTTGAAGAAGTATAAAAAGAACTCTCCAAAATCATTTCTAATTAATTAAATATCGTAACATTTTTGTTAACTGTAGCGTTGGTTAGTGTTTGACCGTATACACCCATTTATTCATTAAAACTTCATTTTAAGCCGGTATTGGCTGGTTTTTAGCCTGACTTTCCGTTGATCTGGTCTGTGTGTAATTGATTATTTACAATGTAACAAAATTCATCAGCCAATTAATTTCCTAAGTTCACTTATCCTAAGCAATATGTTAAGCTGATCAATAAGGCATACTAAATAAAAAAATTAAGGCATGATACTTTTATTTTGCGGATTATCAGGTGCGGGAAAAACTACTTTGGCAAAAAGTGTGGCCGCCGAATTAACAAGCCTGGGTATTAAAATTGAAATTATTGACGGCGATGAATATCGTGCGGCACTTTGCCGGGATCTGGGCTTTAGTAAACAAGACCGGAACGAGAATATCCGCCGCCTGGGTTTTGTAGCCAGTCGCTTCAGCGAGCAGGGCATAGTTACCATTGTTAGCGCTATAAATCCATACGATGATATCAGGCAGGAACTTGCCGAGAAATATGATCATGTAAGTATTGTTCATGTTGATTGCCCGGTTAACAAGTTGATAAGCCGCGATACTAAAGGCTTATATAAAAGGGCATTGCTGCCCGACGGGCATCCTGATAAACTAACCAACCTTACAGGTATTAACGATAGGTTTGAAGTACCCGTTAAGCCCGACCTGTATATTGATACCTGCAATTATACCATACAACAAAGTACCTCTTCACTGCTCTATTATATTATAAATAATCTGCATCCTGTTAAGCGGAAGAATAAAATACCAAGCTATTCCTGACAAATAAAAGGACGCTTAGAACTGATTTATGCAAAAAAGAGTACTGATCATTACCGGAATGCACCGTTCCGGCACCTCGCTTATTACCCAATGGCTAAGTAAATGCGGTCTGCAAACAGGCGAAAAACTTGTACCCGCCGGCAACGGCAATATTGAAGGGCATTTTGAGGATATTGAATTTTTAAAAATGCATGAGGAGATCCTGGCCGATCATAACCTACCCACAAGCGGACTTACAGTTGATCATGTGTCACAGTTTACCGTTTACGAAAAGGAAAAGCTTAAAAGCATCATTAAAGTTAAGCAACAGTTGTACGATCAGTGGGGCTGGAAAGACCCGCGAACCTGTCTCTTTCTGGATACATATAAAGAATTGCTGCCCGATGCCTGCTACCTGGTTATCCTGCGCGATTATCAATCGGTAGTGAGCTCGCTTTTAAGGCGCGAATTTAAGTGGGTGGACAATAAATATATGGCGCGTAAATATTTTTCAAGACTGATATGGAAGGCATTCAGGCGGGGGCGCCGTATG
>NZ_DASVOB010000261.1:0-5913 GCF_036383575.1 Mucilaginibacter sp. | reverse complement strand
GTACCGGATGATCATATGATCGTGCTTGACCTTAATACCGATTATGAACCAATATGGAAACGAACCGAGGCGTTTTATGGTAAACCCTGGATCTGGAACATGCTGCATAACTATGGTGGCAACAATAGTTTATTTGGCAGGATAGAGGCGGTAGCAGCACAGCCGGCACAGGCACTTAATGATCCAAAATCGGGGCGTATGGTGGGTATTGGCTTAACCATGGAGGCCATAGAGCAAACTCCTGTGCTTTATGAGCTGATGACGCAAAATACCTGGCAAAATAAGCCAATTGATCTTGATCAATGGCTTCCGGGATACTTATTTAACCGTTATGGGGTGAAAAGCCAGAATGCATTGGATGCCTGGCAAACGCTGAGGACTACCGTTTTCAATGGTAAGGATATCCGTGACGGAGCAGAGTCAATCATCACCGGCCGGCCAACGCTTGATTCGGCTGCTGTATGGACCCGCACCCGCTTAAACTATAATCGGAAGGACTTGCTGCCTGCCTGGGATAAAATGATAGCCGCCATCCCTGCATGTAAACAAAGCAGTGGTTTTAATTATGACCTGGTTGATATTACCCGGCAGGTACTGGCTAACTATGGCCGACCACTTCAGTTAAAATGGATAAAAGCATATCATGATAAAGATGATAAAGCTTTCGGCAAGTATACTGTCGAATACCTTAACCTGATCGCCGATATGGATAAACTACTGGCTACCCAAAAGGATTTTATGCTGGGCCCTTGGATAGCTGATGCTCGCAGCTGGGGAACAACCTCAGGTGGAAAAGCACTTTACGAAAAAAATGCCCGCAACCTGATAACACTTTGGGGAGATGCCGATAGTCCGCTACATGAATATTCCTGCAGGCAATGGAGCGGTTTGCTCAATGATTTTTACAAGGTACGCTGGCAAAAATTCTTTGAGCTACTGAAGGGTTCAATAGAAACAGGTAAGGAACCTGACTTTAAGCTATTTGATAAATCAATAAGCAACTGGGAATGGCAATGGGTTAATTCATCCAAAACATATCCTGTTGCCCCTGCCGGTAGCAGCGCGGTTATTGCACAACAGTTATATGAAAAATACAGAACAATCATGGGTAACGATCTTAAATAATGGATACATCAGCAGCAAAACCTGGAAATACTGTTACTAAGCCGGCGCGGTTATTATCGTTAGATGCCCTGCGTGGTTTTGATATGTTTTGGATCATGAGCGGGGAAGGGGTAGTGCATGCCCTTGCTAAGGCCACCGGCTGGCCGCTCATGGTGTGGATGTCGGGACAATTACATCATACTGAGTGGAACGGGATCACCTTTTATGATATGATCTTTCCCTTGTTCTTGTTTATTGCAGGGGTTTCGATGCCTTATTCAATGGGCGGTAAAGCCGGTAAACATGGAGTTGCTTACCCATACCTGTTACCGTCTACCGCAAAGCGGGAGATTTACGGCTCTATGATCAGGCGTACCATCATCCTGCTTTTTTTAGGGATGGTTGTTAACGGTTTGTTTAAGTTTAACGGCTTGGAGAATACCCGGTTTGCAAGCGTGCTGGGACGTATTGGTCTGGCCTGGTTCTTTGCGGGTGTCATCTATCTTAATTTTAACATCCGGGGGCAGGTTTTGTGGTTCGGTATTTTGTTGCTGGGCTATTGGGCTGCAATGGAACTGATCCCGGTGCCCGGTTATGGGGCGGGAGTTTTAACGATGAACGGCAGCCTGGAATCCTATATCGACCGTTTATTGCTCCCGGGCAGGCTACATGATAAAGTACATGACCCTGAGGGTATATTATCCACTATCCCGGCTATTGGCACTGCCATGCTGGGCATTTTTACAGGCCAATTCCTGAAGCTTGAATCTGCAAAATGGCCAATGTGGAAAAAGGGTGTTGGACTATTAGCAGCAGGTATTTTACTTATCGGTTTAGGATTGTTATGGAACATTGCTTTCCCTATCAACAAACGTTTATGGACCAGTTCATTTGTATTGTTTGTGGGCGGATGGAGCCTGGTTTTCCTTTCGGTATTTTACCTGGTGATAGATGTTGCCGGGTACAGGAAGTGGGCGTTCCCTTTTGTGCTGATCGGGGTAAACTCTATAGTGATCTATCTTGCAGCTGAAGGAGTGGTCGATTTTCAACACACAGCCAATTTTTTCTTCGGTGGAATCATTGGGCATCTTGCTCAAAGCTGGCAGCCGGTATGGGCGGCTATTTCCATTGTTTTTGTGCAGCTTGCCTTATTGTACTTTTTATACCGCAATAAGATTTTTCTGAAGATATAAGCTTGAATACCGTTTAAGTTTGAGGATTTTGAATGTAGAGACGCATAATTGCGTCTCCCGTATGCCGGTTAAGGCAGTTAAACCTCTTGCAAAGCGGCTTGTCCTGTGGGAGACGCAATTATGCGTCTCTACATAAAAATATTTCTTGTGTCTCCTCAGGGTCTCTCGCAGAGGACCCTGAGGTATTCAATATGCAAAACAACTGAGGGAAACAACTTCAATAAGCAGGTCCATAGTAACTATAATCGCCAATTGCTAAGAACCTCAGGGTCCTCTACGAGGGCCACTGAGGGGACGGGGAAGTTTTTTGTAGAGACGCATTACATGCGTCTTCCGGCGGACAGGCCGATTCAAAAGGCTTCTAATTCCGTCGGAAATGCACGTGGGAGACGCATGTAATGCGTCTCTACATCCAAAAACAATCGTTTTTAAACAGCCTCTGAGAGAAAAACAAGGAAAATAATTGAGATAAAATCATGAAAAATTAGTTAATTGTTAAAATAACACTTAATATTGAAATGTTTTTATTTTACCAATATGACCAAGCGCCTGTTTCTCTTTTTTATCCTTGTTTTGGCTGGCACAACCTCGCGTGCGCAGAAGCAAATGATCCCCAATCCAATAACCGGGGGATACTTTGCCGATCCAACTATTGTAAAAGATAAAGGCCGTTTCTTCATTTATGCCACAATTGATCCCTGGGGCGATAAGGAGTTGGCCGTGCTGGAAACTACCGACTTTATCAAGTTTAAACGGCACCATATCAACTGGCCTACCAAACAAGCCTGTACCAGTCCAACGGCTCTAAACGAAATGGTTTGGGCGCCATCAGTAGTAAAAGGAAAAGACAATAAGTTTTACATATATGTAGCCGTAGGGGGCGAGGTTTGGGGCGGAGTAAGTAATACACCGCTTGGCCCCTGGAAAAACTTAAAGAGTGACAATTCGCCCATGGTTAAATCTACCGATTACCCCAATGTCCATAATATTGATCCGGATTGCTTTATTGATACTGATGGCAGCGTATATCTGTATTGGGGATCGGGGTATAAATGGATCAACGGGCATTGTATGGCTGTTAAGCTGAAGGACGATATGGTTTCGTTTGACGGAGCTCCAAAAGATATCACCACCCCTCATTTTTTTGAAGGTGCGCATATGGTTAAACGCAATCAAACCTATTACCTCATGTTTTCGGAAGGTAAAGCTATTGATGCCACTTACCAGGTAGGCTACGCGAAAGGTGTAGGCCCACTCGGCCCTTTTCAGGAAGATGAACACCGGGTTATATTAAATACTTCTGCCGATAGCACCGTGATTGGCCCCGGCCATCACACCACCTTTGTTGAAAAAGGACAACGCTATATTTTATATCACCGCATTTTTCCGCAAAAGGAATCATTTGTGTTGAGGCAGCTGTGCCTTGATAGTTTAAATTTTGACGCGGATGGTAATATCAAAAAGGTAAGCACCAAAGGCGTACAAAAGTTCAATTAACCTTATAACCTGTTATGATGAGAAAAATACGCTGCACAACACTGTTGTTAATGTTGGCATTTGCCGGCTTTAAGGCCTCTGCCCAGCAAAAAGCCGACGCGGCAAAACCCAAAAAGATCAGTCCCGATCTTTTCGGGATCTTTTTTGAGGATTTAAGTTATGCTGCTGATGGTGGGCTTTATGCCGAACTTATTCAAAACCGCTCATTTGAGTACAGCCCGGCAGATAACCGCGATTGGAATTCGATGACTGCCTGGAAATATGAGACCGATGGTTTTGGTTATGGTACCATTTCGGTTGAGACTGCTGCTCCTGTTCATCCCAATAACCCGCATTATATTTTGCTTGATATTCAGGATGAAGGGCAAAAAGGGGTAGGGCTTGAAAATTCAGGGTTTGATGGTATCCCTGTAAAGGCAGGTAAAAATTATAATTTTTCGGTTTTTTTGAATGCGCTGTCGGGCCAGTCTTTGCCAGTAAAAGTGGCCCTTGTTGACCGGAAGGGTAAAGAATTAGGTTCTTCTTCATTTACAACAGCTAATAAAGGCTGGAAAAAATATGCCGAACAAATTCACGTGAATTTTGACAATGACAGCGCCAAACTGATGTTGTTGATCAAGGCAAAAGGGAAAGTCGGGATTGATATGGTGTCTTTGTTTCCTGAAACCTTTAAAAATCATCAAAATGGATTACGGGCCGATCTGGCGCAGGTTATTGCGGATATAAAACCAAAGTTTATGCGTTTTCCTGGCGGCTGCCTTACTCATGGTGATGGCATTGCCAATATTTACCGTTGGAAAAATACTATTGGCCCAGTTGAACAACGTGTAGAACAACGTAACATCTGGAATTACCATCAGTCGGTAGGTTTGGGGTATTTTGAATATTTTCAATTTTGTGAGGATATCGGGGCAAAGCCGGTGCCGGTACTTGCGGCAGGCGTGAGCTGTCAAAATTCAGGCGGTACCTGGAAAATAGGTGGCACAGGGCAAAAGGGCATTCCTATGGAAGAAATGAGCGCCTATGTACAGGATGTTCTTGATCTCATTGAATATGCAAACGGACCGGCCACTTCTACATGGGGTGCAAAACGTGCCGCGGCTGGGCATCCTGCACCTTTTAATCTGGAATACCTTGGCATTGGTAATGAAGATAAGATCACCGGTGTATTTGAAGAACGTTTCCGGATGATCTATGATGCGGTGCATAAAGCCCATCCCGAAATTAAGATCATTGGGACCGTTGGGCCAAGCCCGAACGGGGAAGACTTTGATAAGGGATGGAAACTGGCCGATCAGCTTTCGGTTGGTATTGTTGATGAACATTATTATGAAAAACCGCAGTGGTTTTTGAAAAATACCGCACGTTATGATTCATACAACAGGCTAAGATCAAAAGTATATATAGGCGAATACGCTTCGTGGAGTAATACCTTGTTCAATGCCCTGGCTGAAGCTGTATACATGACCAATTTAGAGCGTAATGGTGATGTTGTAAGGATGGCATCATATGCTCCGCTTATCGCCAGGATCGGTCATACTTCCTGGAACCCGAACCTGATATATTTTAATGGTACTAAGGTTTTCCCAACGGTAAACTATTATGTTCAGCAGCAATTTGCCGCTAATTCAGGCAATGAATATTTGCCGGGTATGATAAAACTGAAAGGTGAAAAAGCAGCAATTGACACTACGGCGGGCACCTCAGTTGTACGCGATTCTGCAACCGGTGATATCATCCTGAAAATTGCCAACGCGAGTAATACCGAGCTTTCGGGAGAAGCTGATCTGTCAAAAATTAGTGAACTGCCTAAATCCGCAACGCTTACTGTAATTTCCGGAGATCCCGGGACAAAAAATTCTGCCGACAATCCGCAAGCCATCCTTCCACAATCTTCAGTTATAAAATTGCAAAAAAGGTGGGCTTTCACTGTACCTGCCTATTCATTGACCGTAGTAAGAATTAGCAGTGCAAATGGGAAAAAGAGCAAATAATTATCCTGAACATTTGAAAAAAACAAACCAATTATACATGAAGAAAATAGTTTTACTGGGCATTTTAGTTAGCTTATATACAGCGGCTATAGCGCAGTCGCAGCAAAAATATAGTGCCTACCTCT
>NZ_DASVOB010000260.1:0-4115 GCF_036383575.1 Mucilaginibacter sp. | reverse complement strand
ATGAGGCGGTAGCTTTTTCCGCCATATTTGATCACTGCATTAAGTGGGGCCTTTAGTCCCATAACTTTGACCGCAGATTCATTGACCACAAATCCACTGGAATCGCTGGCTGTGGCTTCCCCGAAATCTCTTCCGGAAGTAAACTGCCAGCTGACCGTTTTACCGTAGCCGCTACTGACAGCTATTGTACTAAACTCTTGTTTGAAGTCCGGCGCTTTGCCCGGCCAGTCGAAATCCGTACTGGTCGACCAGATACTGGTCAGCGGACTGGAGGATTCCGCCATATACGTTATGGAACCGGTAGCTTTCAGTTCGTTATAGAGTACCTCATATTTAGCTTGCATGTCCCCGGCGAGATCAATGCTGACTAAGCCGTCCCGGGTATAACCAACTGGCCTATCCTGGGCAAAATGGATCTGCCGGTAAACAACAATTGTTCCAATGATGAGCGCAATAGAGATGGTGAATTGTAAGACGACCAGTACCTGTCGAGGAGCAGCGGCCAGCGGCCCGACACGAAAGTTTCCCTTAAGCACCTTGATCGGCTTAAAAGCAGAGAGGTAAAGCGCCGGGTAACTGCCCGCCAGAAAACCTGTAAATAGTGTAAAGCTAAGCCCGCAGAGCCAAAAAAGCGGGTTCAGCCAAGGAATATACATGGCTTTGCTTGCAATGCCATTAAACCAGGGTAAGCTTACAGCTACCAGGCCAATACCTAGCAGCCAGCCAAAAAAGGCCAGCAACACCGATTCGGTATAAAATTGCGCGATAAGCTGACTACGGCCCGAGCCGATAACTTTACGGATCCCCACCTCCTTCGCGCGCCGCTCGCTGCGCGCGGTGCTCAGGTTCATAAAATTGATACAGGCCAGCAGCAACACAAATAGCCCGATGGTCCCATAGAACCAGACATACTTTAAGGCATCGCCGCGGACGTTTACCCCGTTCTTAAATTGATTATACAGGTGCCAGCGGCTCATCGGCTGCAGGAACACAATAGGTTTCCGCGCCGCCTGGTCACCGCTTACATGACTTAGTTTGCTGTCCCTGATCTTTGCGGAGACCTGGTCAAAGCGGGCACGGTCATTCAATTCGGTGTAGATCATCACAAACTGGTTGTTCCAATTATTTTCCGCCTTGCGGGCCCAGTCATTTGCAGAGAGATACAACGCAAAGGGTGCGATAAAGCCGAGGTCTTTGAATTCGGAATTGTCAGGCTGATCCTCGTAAACACCGGTCACTTTGACCGTTTGCTTTTTATCGATGCTGATGATTTTCCCAACCGGGTCGGCTTTCCCGAACAGCTTTTCCGACAGGTGCTGCGAAAGCAGGATGGTATTGGGTTCGGAAAGGCCTGCACGGGAACCGTAGCTCATTTTTAGCGTCAGCATATCAGTTACGGCGGGGTCCATATACCTGCCGGATTCGTCAAATTGCTTATCACCCGAAACGATCCGCTGCTGTTGCGTGGCTGTTGAAACGACCACCTGTTTAAAATTATTGCCGTAAGCGGAACGCAGTTCGGCTGCAAGGGGCAATGGATTGGAATTAATGGTATAGAGTGTACCGTCATAATTGGCATGCACCATCACCTGGGCGATCCGGTCATAGCGGTCATAAGAATGGTTATAGGATACCTCATCATGGATCCAAAGCCCAATCAGCATGGCTACCGCCATGCCTATGGAAAGGCCGGATATATTAATGAAAGAGGAAATTTTGTTGTTCAGCAGGCTTCGCCAGGCTATCTTGAAGTAATTCCGGATCATAAAATTGCGTTTTTTTTGCTGCAATATTACCGGGCAAATAGCTGGATGAAGTGCCAACTTATCAATTGGCACCTCTTTTTTAAAGCTGTTTTTATATTCCAGCGGCGTTTTGCCGTGGATCTCTTTGAATACGCGGTTAAAGGTTGTCTTGGAGTTAAATCCGGATTCCCAGGCAATGCCAAGCAGTGTGAGCCGGCCATAGGCCGGTTCCTGTATTTTTCTGGCTACTTCTTTAACCCGCAATTCGTTGATAAAATCGCTGAAGTTCTTCTTCAGCCCCTGATTGATAATCCGCGACAATTCATGCGGATGGATGGACAATTTCACGGCAAGCGAAGCCAGGGTTAGTTCGGTATCCTCGTAGAAACGGCCGGTGAGTACCCGATGTTTTAGCCATCTGCCTTTGTCCCGTAAATCTTCCTGTTTTGCTAAGGGCACTTGTACCAGTTGGATTTCATCGCGCTTCATTAAAGCTGCTGCTGCCAACTTGATTAGCACGATGGCGATAATAATACCCGCCAGATCGTTAAAAATCCAAATGACACACAACAGAGCGAGCAACCAGATCTCGTAGCCTAGCCTGCGAAACACATAACGGGGCTTGTCCATCAGCACCGGTTGGAGGGCGGTATAATAATGCTTTATCAGCCGTTGTATCAGCAACAAATAAGGTAGAAAAGAAGATAAAATGAGCCACCTTGGAGCAAAAGGCATGAGGAGCAGAGGAGACAGAAGCCATATATCTCTGAGACATATACGCCGGTTAGGTTGCGTGAGCTTCCTTACATAAAAATAGAGCAGCGGCCCGAGCACTGTAAGACAGGGCACCGGCAAAATTGCAAGTATTGACACTGTCAAGCCAAGCGCAATGGCCAGGAACCGATTCGCATCACGATTATGTCTTTGTGCAAATCCTAAAACCAGCGCAAGCGTGAGCCCTGCGAACAATGTTCCCAACAACACCAGATTATACCAGCTGATATGAGATAGTGTCTGATTCAAGTAATTCTATTTGTCAACCCTCATGCCAAACCAGCAATATACTGATAAATAACCGATTAAATAACAACGTGGCCGCCGATAGTAATAAAAACGGACGTTCATCGTTCGCATTCGACTACTTTCAAAACAGGAGACCATAATGCCGGAGCTGTGATCGGGGAAAGTTGAAGCTCCCCGGGCTGTAGCCTGTGACTAAACTACTAAACAAAAAAGCCTCAAAGCTTTCGGCTTAAGCGTTTTATCTTGTTTTCCATGATCCCTATGGGCTCAAAAAGATCGGTTTAAAAGGTTCAATAGCAGCAAACCCTTTAATGAGTTGCATGCCCATTGGCTTAACCTACGATCCGATAACAGGTTACTTAAAAAAAGAAAAAAGCGGGGGACTTAAACGCAGTGATCTTCACAAAGAATGCTCAAAAATCATTGAATATATCAGTAGCAAATCCCGCAAATCTGAAGATCGGGTTGATTTTGTTGGTTGTTACAAATACTTTGCGGGTGCCATACGTGTAAATACATGTTTTGATTATATCTATGAACACGAGTTGGAGATCTATTTGGATGGCAAGGTAGAGATTCGTAATCCTTTCAAAAAACACATTTATCTAGGCTCAGCGGTTGTGATAACTAATTCATGCCCACAGATCATATCCTATAATTTCGATAATGTTTTACTGGATGGTGTAGGCAATTTATTAACCTTCAAAATTAATAAATATACCCGTCAGGCTGAGTTGATTCCCGGCGTGGGGCTAACATTCGATTCCGGACATCAACCTTTTGCTACGCATGTACTTCTGGTTAATACCCCAGTGTTAACCAAGCAGTCTCCGGTTATTCGCGAATACTTTGACACTTTAGCCTTGCAATCGCGCATGTACGCGCCATCACTTGATGAAGTAGAGACATTGGTGAATAAATATTTTTGATAAAGCTTGACAGTCAATTATGATTATCCATGTGGATAAACCGCAACGCATTGCCCCTCAGACGGCCAATTTTGATCGCCCATTTCTTTGGCTATAATCGAGCAGTTATGAATACAAACGAATCGGTGAAAAAGGGGCAATCAAAATGGTCTATTCACATAAACATTAAACTTGATATAAAAGTTGCTCAGATATTAATGATATTTACGTGTAGCCTATTAAGCAATGTTTCAAAATAGAGTCCGCCAAAGTATTATCCTGATATTATCTGTTTTAATTTTCAATAACATACCAGCCACTGCTCAGCTAAAAATTTCCCTTCAGGAGGCTATTGAACTTGCTAAAAAGAATAATCTTCAATTAAAGCAATCTGAAAATGATGTTTCTGTTGCCTATCAGAATAAGCGTCAGGCAAAAC
>NZ_DASVOB010000259.1:0-17900 GCF_036383575.1 Mucilaginibacter sp. | reverse complement strand
TTCCGACTGAGGATGCAGTAATTAAAGTCACCGGCTTATCAACCAGCGAACTGCTCGAAACCATCCAATCCAACATGTTTTTAAGCTGACCGGGAACCCCGAAGGCATATTCAGGAGTGCAGATCACGATACCTGCAGCATTCTTCATAAAGCTTCGTAATTCTGAAACAGCTTCCGGAGGGTGCTCATGATCAAGTCCGGGATCGAAGGGTGGAATATCTGCTAATCTATCATAGATAAAATAATTGATATCAGCCGGAGTTAATCCGCTTAAAAACCTCAAAATATGATGATTGGATGAGCCTGATCTTAAACTGCCGGAAACGGCGAGAATGTTGCCTTTATAGTCCATTAAATAGATATTGCTGAACCAAACTTACGAAGTTTTAAAAACTTCGTAAGTTTTCCGAATGTCATATAAAGGCGCTAAGGAGGCAGGGGGCGAATTATACGAAAGACAGTATAAACGCCGAGCCTTTACCCTCGGTTGATTGTACCTGGATATTGCCTTTGTGCAGCAGCATGATCTGTTTACACAGGCTTAAGCCAATGCCGCTTCCTGTTTTACGGGTACTAAAGAAAGGTATAAAGATCTTATCGAGCAGTTCGGGCGGCATGCCTAATCCGTTATCGATAACTTTAACAAAAGTTTTGCCGCCCTGAATCTCGGCTGTGAGTGTGATACGGGGTTCTTCGCGGTCTTTCACGGCTTCAATAGCGTTAACCAATAGGTTGATCATCACCTGTTCAATGAGGTTGATATCGGCTTCAATAGAAAGCGTAGGATCGCGGAGGATGATCTCCAGTTCGATCTTCTTTTTCTCCAGCGTAGGGGTCATCAAACTGTTCAGGTTCTCAAATATGTTACGCACCATGATCTTGTTCAGATCAAGTTTGGTGATCTTGTTGAGGCTCCGGTAGCTTTCGGTAAATTTGAGTAAACCTTCGCTGCGGCGTTTGATAGTATCGATACCAAGTTCGATATCTTCCAGATCGCTGTGAGGGAGATTTTCAGCAATATCGGGGCTTTGCAAGCGGTTTTTGAGCGTATCAGCCAGTGAGGATATTGGCGCTACGGAGTTCATGATCTCGTGCGTCATTACGTTCAGCAGCTTTGACCATGCCTTTGATTCCGTTTCGTCCAAGGCCTCATTCACGTTTTGAAATGCGATGAGTTTGTATAATTTATCATCGCTGCGCATCAGGCTGGCATTTACCAGGATCTTAACCTGTTGCTGGTTACGTGTAACAGTAATGATCTTGCTGTCGCCGGGCTTAAGTTTAACAAGCTCTGCATATAACATTGGTTCGCGTTTTTCAAGCGAATGGATTGTTTTCAAGTAAGGTACTCCTATGATACTTTTAAAGGCCTCATTGATCCAGCCGGTTTCTCCGGTTTCTTCTTCATATGATAAAATACCGGTATCAACCAGTTCGAGGATCTTTTGCAGGTAATGGTATTGTGTTTCGCGTTCGCGGCTTATTAGTTTAAATGTGGTATTGATATCGTTAAAACCTTTACGCAGGGGCTTAAGCTCGTTCGGTGCTTTGCGTACATCAAAATGACGGGAAAAATCACGGTAATGGATCGATTCAACAAACTGGTTTACTTCATCCTGCGCTTTTTTCTGAAAACGGATCATATCAACTACCGAATAGGCAACCAGCGGCAATAGGATCACGAGATACAAAAGCTGACCAAGACTTACGATAACAAAAGCCGTAACGATAAGTACAAGCAGCAATAAAAATACACGCAGCAACAGCCGCCATTCGTAACGGTTAAATATCATATTTGCTTAATCTTCGGTATAAGGCGGTGCGGGTAAGGCCAAGTTCTTTGGCTGCACGGGTAATGTTGCCGTTGTGCTTTTCAATAACCCGCAGTATCGCGTTTTTCTCCAGAGCACTTAATGGTATATTGTCAGCATCAGCCACGTTTTCCGTAGATGTTTCCAGTATTGAAAAGATCAGGTCGTCGGGCCTCAATGTACTATCATCGGCCATAATTACGGCACGTTCAATGGTATATTGTAGTTCGCGCACATTGCCGGGGAAGTTGTACGATTTGAGCTTGTTGATAGCAGCGGCATCAAAATCCATGGATGGTTTGAGGTATTTGCTTGCGTACAGCTTTGCAAAATGGCGGGCTAAGATCACAATGTCCTCATTACGGCGTCGCAGCGGCGGCATATTGATCTCGACAGTATTGATACGGTAGATCAAATCTTTACGGAACTTATTTTCATTAGCCAGCTCGCTTAACGCTACGTTTGTAGCGCAGATCAGCCTGATGTCTACATCAACAGCTTTATTGGTACCCAAACGGGTTACCTGGCGGTTTTGTAAAATTGTAAGCAGCTTAGCTTGTTGTTGCAGGCTAATATTGCCAATTTCATCTAAAAATAAAGTGCCGCCTTGCGCCTCTTCAAAACGGCCCATACGGTCTTCACGGGCATCGGTAAAGGCCCCTTTTTTATGACCGAAAAGTTCGCTTTCAAATAAGGTATCTGTTAATGCGCCAACGTCTACCTTTATAAAAGGCTTATCGGCCCGTAACGAACGTTCGTGAATAGCTTTCGCCATAAGGTCTTTACCTGTGCCGTTTTCTCCCAGTATCAGGATATTGGCGTCGGTAGGGGCTATTTTGTTCACTTTGTAAAAAATATCCTGCATCACATCGGATTCGCCGAGTATGGAGGTGTCACCCGCAGTGCTTTTAACCGGCGTTTTTGTGGTTTTTGCTCCGCCTTCTTTTTTATCAAGCAGATCCTTTATCGTATTTATCAGCTTTTCGTTATGCCATGGCTTTACCACAAAGTCATTAGCACCTTCTTTAAGCGAACGCACGGCAAGGTCAATATCGCCATAAGCCGTTATCATGATCACACAAACATCGGGCTTCCATTCCTTTACCTTGCGCAACCAATATAGTCCTTCATTACCCGTATTAATGGCACTGTTAAAGTTCATATCAAGCAAAATCAGGTCAATCTCATTGCGTTGCAGCAGCCAGTTCAGGTTTTCAGGGTTCTTTTCGGTGATGATTTCCCGGGCTTCTGGTTTTAGCAAAAGTTTAACCGCAGTAAGTACGTCCGGATCGTCATCAACAATTAAAACGGTAGCTTTTTTAAGTATCATTTATTTTTAGTTAATAGTTCATAGATGATTGTTCATGGCCCTCAAAATGACAGCGCATAATTAATTGAGGATGTCAATTTAACAAAAGTTATAAATTTAAGGTAAATTGTTTCCCTTTATCGAAACTACCGAAATAAACTTTCGGTACGCTTGTCATAAACCATGACCGATACGGTATTAACCAACAACTATGAACAATAAATCAAAGACTCACTAATAGTATTATCTGTTACAATTTTTATGCTAAATACCTGCTTTTTGTATCGTATTTTATATAAAAGCTTCACAATGAAGTGCTAACTTGTATTTGCCCGCAACAGGCTGTTGAAACGTGAAAATATACTGTATCAATACCGTACACCTGATGTAACAGAAGCGTACGCTTTAATACTGTATTTTGTGTTTAATTGATTGAAAAACAGTATTTTAATTTGTGGCATATCTTTTTGTTATAACATTTCAAAATATTATAAAAATACAGTGGACAGAAAAATTGAGAAAAAGACCTGGAACAGCAAGAAGATACTTACCATTGCAGGTATTACAGGCGTTATTTTACTAATTGGAGGCAGTATTTATCTTACATCGGGTAAAAGTAAGCTTGATGTTGATACTGAACGCTTAACTATAAGTACTATTACAAAAGGCCCTTTCCAGGAATTTATACCGGTTAACGGCGTGGTTATGCCACTAACTACCATATATCTTGATGCATCAGAAGGTGGTGTTGTTGAAGAGAAATTTGTTGAGGACGGCGCCAGCCTTAAAAAAGGCGACCCGATCCTGAGAATGTCAAATACCGATCTGGAACTTACATTGGCTAACCAGGAAACTGCTGTTTATGCTGAGCAAACCCAAATGCAGATCTCTCGTAATAATGCCCAGCAAAACACCATCAGCAAGCTAAACACCATGGCCGATGTGGAGAATGCTTTTAAAGAGGCCGAAAGGATCTACAAGCTGGACAAACACCTTTATGATCAAAAAGCTATCGGCTTACAGGAATATCAATCGGCAAAAAATACCTATGATTACCAGGTAAATCGTTATAAATTAGCCAAACAGATCTTATCGCAGGATACTTCACTTGTGAAACAGCAGGCTTCGCAATCACAGGAGCAATATGCCCACATGAAAACTACGCTTGAACTGATGCGTAAAAAAGTAGCAGGCTTAGTATTAAGGGCCCCAACTGATGGCCAGCTAACCTCGATGGATGCTGAAGTAGGGCAAAACAAAAATAAAGGCGAACACTTAGGTCAGATCGACGTACAATCGGGTTTTAAAGTAAGGGTTGATATCGATGAGCATTACCTGTCGCGCATTTACACCGGCTTAAAAGGCGATTTTCAGTTTGCCGAGCAAACATATAATTTAGTTATTAAAAAGGTATATACCCAGGTTAAAACAACAGGTAGTTTCCAGGTTGATATGCAGTTTGTTGGTAAGGTACCTGCAGGGATCCGTAAAGGACAAACGCTACAGGTTAGATTAGCGCTGAGTGATCAGATGCAGGCTGTATTAGTACCTAAAGGTGGTTTCTTCCAGCAAACAGGTGGTAACTGGATCTTTAAGGTAAGTGAAGATGGTACCAAAGCTTATAAGGTAAACATCCAGCTTGGACGCCAGAGCCCTGATTACTATGTGGTGACAGACGGCCTAAACCCGGGTGATAAGGTTATTACCTCGAGTTATGAAACCTATGGTGATATCCAGGAACTTGTACTGAAAAAATAACGTAATCCCGTTGCAACGCCGGGCACTGTTTAAGCGTCATTATAATATAAACTGAGCTAATTAATAAATTTAAATAAACAAAAAATCAAATCAAACCGCCGTAAGGCGGGATGAATAACGGAGGCACCAATGATAAAAATTTCGAGTCTTGAGAAATTCTACCGTACCGAAGAGGTAGAAACCATCGCGTTAAACAAGCTGTCGATGGAAGTAGCTACAGGCGAGTTTGTGGCCATTATGGGCCCATCAGGCTGTGGTAAATCAACTTTGCTTAACATTTTAGGCATGCTTGATGATCCGGATGCGGGCAGCTACGTTTTTAACGAAATTGAAGTGGCGCATTTTAATGAGCGTAAGCGCGCCGATCTGCGCAAGCACAACATCGGCTTTGTCTTCCAAAGCTTTAACCTGATTGACGAGCTTACCGTATTTGAAAACGTTGAGCTGCCATTGATCTACACAGGTGTTGCCGCTACAGAGCGCGTTAAAAGGGTAGAAGAGGTGTTAGACAAAATGCAGATCATGCACCGTCGTAACCACTATCCGCAGCAGTTATCTGGTGGTCAGCAACAACGTGTGGCTATTGCCCGTGCGGTAGTTAACAAGCCAAAACTGATCCTTGCGGATGAGCCTACTGGTAACCTGGACAGCAGCAACGGTAATGATGTAATGGAGCTGCTTACCGATTTGAACGAACAGGGAACCACCATCATCATGGTTACGCACTCTGAACATGATGCCCGTTACAGCCATCGTATTATACGTCTGCTTGATGGACAAACCGTTATGGAAAATATCATGGTGTAGTTTTTTGAGTTAATAGTTGATGGTTTATAGTTCATGGTAAGAAAGGACTTTTGACTTAAAACTTTCGACTCCGGACTTGGACCTCCGCCCCCCGAAATCAGTTTATAGATAAGTTAATAATTGCCTCTGCTGCCCTTCCCCGTACATTGCGGAGAAGGGCATTTGGAGTGTTTTTGTTATTAAACCGCTATTCCTATGTTTAAAAATTACCTGAAAGCCGCCTGGCGAAACTTAATTAACACCAAGTTTTACAGCGCTTTAAACATTGTTGGCCTTACCATTGGTTTGGCCGTTGGCATGCTTATTTTAATTTGGGTGCAGGACGAGCTGAGTTATGATCGTTTTCATACTAAAGCCGACCAGATCTACAAGGTTAACGCCTCTATCGGCACCGGCGCAAGCAAACAGGTTTGGGGTGGTGTGCCTCCGCCGGTTGCAGCTTTTGGTTTAAAAGAGGTGCCGGGCATAGTTAGTGCCGTGAGATTGGTAACAAGCTACAACTATTCTGTTTTTAGGTATAAAGACAAATTATTAAAAGAGGAATTTGGCAAGTTACAATTTGTTGACGATGCTTTTTTTACGCTTTTTGATTATAAGCTGTTAAAGGGAAATATTAGGGCGCCTTTCCCAAATGATCAATCGGTTATTATAACAGAGAGTACCGCCAAAAAATACTTTGGTAAAGAAGACCCGATTGGTAAAACCATAATGGGCGATAGTAAAGACCCGTACACAGTTTCGGGCATATTAGCCGATTTTCCTGCTAACTCAAGCGTGAATAGCGATATGCTATTCTCTATGAATTTAAAACGGAAGCAATATGATGGCAAAGGCATGTGGAAAACAATGGATGGTGATTGGGGGGATTACTATACAACAACATTTTTGCAGATAAGGCCCGATGCTTCTACAAAAGCTATTGCCGATAAGCTTACTGAAATCCACATGAAAAACCAGCCGGGTATAAAACCTACCGACGGGGTTTTTCAATTACAAGCTTTAAAAGACATTCATTTGTATAACCCCGATGGTACGTCGGCCGGGATACAGATTGTAAAAATATTTTCGATCGTTGCGGTGCTGATCCTGCTAATCGCCTGCATCAATTATATTAACCTATCAACAGCGCGTTCCATACTCCGGTCAAAGGAAGTGAGCGTACGCAAGATCATCGGCGCCGAAAGAAGCCAGCTTTTTATGCAGTTTATCATCGAAACTGTGTTGTGTTTTACGGTTGCCCTCGGGCTGGCCTTTACGCTTATTTATGCTATTATGCCTGTATACAACAATATATCAGGCAAGCAAATGCATTTCGACCTGTTTAATGCCAATGTGTGGCAGGTTATAGCCTCAACCATTATTGCAACACTCGTTGCATCAAGTATATACCCGGCCCTGCTGCTTTCGTCTTTCAAGCCTGTTAATGCGCTTAAAGGAAAGATATCAGGTGCAGGAAATGTAACTTTCAGAAAAATACTGGTGGTGTGCCAGTTTGCTTTTTCTGTTGGGTTAATTATTGGCACACTTATTATTAATAAGCAGCTTCAATATATTCATTCAATACAGCTGGGTTACGATAAGGAGCATGTTTTCGCGCTTCCGTTACGCGCAATGCAGGATCATTACGAGGCTATTAAAGCCGATTTATTAAGCCATACAGAAATAAAGGGGGTAAGTACAGGAAATAGCAGTGTACTAAGCAGCAACGGCAGCACCAGTGATACCGACTGGGACGGCAAAGCTGCCGATGTAAGTTTGTTGATCAATCCTTTTGATATTGATAAGGATTTCATCGGCATGTTTAAATTGAAATTTGCCGCAGGTACCGGCTTTACCGGCGAGAAATCAGATACTGCACATTACATTCTCAACGAAACAGCCTTAAAACTTACCGGAATTAAAGACCCCATTGGCAAGCGTTTTAAACTACATGATCTTAACGGAACCATTATCGGTGTAGTTAAGGATTTTCATTTCGCCTCATTAAAAGAAGCAATCGCGCCCGCTATATTTTCATACAGGCCAAGCTCATGGCAGGTGTATATCAAAACAACCGGCAAAGATGCCCCGGCGGCCATCAAACTGGTTGGAAAATACTGGAAGCAATACAATTCTGATTTTCCTTATGAGTATACTTTTTTGGATGATGCTTACAATGATATGTATAAATCCGAGCAGCACACCAGTACGCTGTTCAATATATTCGCAGGCATAGCAATATTTATTTCATGCCTTGGCCTTTTGGGTTTGGCAACTTATACAGCGCAAATCAAAGTTAAGGAAATAGGTATCCGAAAGGTGCTGGGCGCCAGTGTCGGTGATATTACCACCATGCTATCGCGCGATTTTCTGGTGTTAGTATTACTCGCCATTGTAATAGCATCGCCTATAGCCTGGTATGCCATGAATGAATGGTTGATGGATTATGCATACCGCGCCGAAATTCACTGGTGGCTTATAGCTGTTGCAGGTGGGGTACCCGTTGTTGTTGCCTTTGTTACCATCAGTTTCCAGGCTGTGAAAGCGGCTTTGGCTAATCCGGTTAAAAGTTTAAGATCAGAATAAATATTGATAGAGATATAGCAACAACAGGAGGAAGTTTATACCAATTAATCTGTAACCCAGGATGCTTAAAATTTATTTTAAAACGGCTTATCGAAATTTACTCAAAAACAAAGCCTACGCTTTTGTAAACATTTTGGGTCTTGCTGTTGGCATCGCAGCCTGTGTGCTCATAGGCTTGTTTGTTAATAATGAAAGAAGCTTTGATAACTTTGTACCAAATGCGGATAAGGTTTATCGCCTTAATGAATATATGCATTACGATGGTACGGCTCCTTCAACAGCCGCAATTGTTGGGCCGCCGGTTGCACCGTTTCTGAAGGCTAATAATAATGAAATAGATAGCTATACCCGTGTTTTTCCTGCAATACCGCTTGTTTATCCATCGGTAACTATGGAGTACCAGGGTAAAAAGATAAAAGCGGATAAGCTGGCTTGTACCGATACCTCCTTTGCCAGCATGTTTAACCCGGTTATTATTGAGGGCGAAAGAAATAAGTTTACCCGCGATCAAAATACTATTGTACTTACCGCCAGTCTCGCGCGTAAGCTTTTTGGCAATAGCCCTGCATTGAATAAAACCATTCAATTACGCACCGCTGATACCACCGTAATGAGTTTTACTGTAAGCAATGTAATTGCCGATATGCCTAAAAACTCCCATTTGCAGATCGAGGCAATGGTGCCCTTCCCTAAAGAGTTTTTAAATAGTTTTTTGGGTACAAATTATAATGTTTTAATGGGGGCAACGTACTTGAGAATATCCAATAACAAAAATATAAGCTTACTTGAAAGCAGGGTGACAAAAATTATCCATGCCAAGAGCAAATTTATTGATTTTACCTTACAACCTTTAAACCGTATCCATACCGGCTCTATTAATATCAGCTATGATGAGCTCAACTATAAAAAGATAGATGGTAAGTACCTGAATATATTTATAGTAATAGCTATTGCTGTTTTTTTAATTGCCTGTGTAAATTTTGTTAATCTTACTACAGCCATTGCGGGCTATCGTGGTAAAGAAGTGGCCGTTAAAAAAATTGTGGGCGCAAGGCATTTTCATGTAGTTTTCCAGGTGTTTATCGAAACCTTCTTTTCGGTACTACTATCGCTGATATCAGCGCTGTTGCTTATTACTATCTTTTTGCCACTGTTAAATAAACTACTTGACAGAGAGCTTACTTCAGAAAGTATTTATCACGGTGTGATGGTTGTTGTTTTTGCAGGTATACTGATAGGAACTACATTACTGGCTGGTATTTATCCGGCCTGGTTCATCTCAAGAGCTAACACCGGTGAAGCTTTAAAAACAAAGGTGTTATTGGGTGGTTCAAAATCATCGTTACGTAATGTCCTGGTTACCGGTCAGTTTGCCATAGCCGTTATATTCATGATTAGTTTAATGGTGATACTTAAGCAGCTAAAATATATGCAGCAGCGCGATCTTGGCTATTCTTATAGTCAGGTCATAAAATTGCCAATGGATTTGCAGCTGGCAAAAAAAATGCCGGTACTTAAAGCAGAAATTGCTAAAGTAAAAGGGGTTAAAGATATCACCAATGGTTTTATGGAAATGGGCGGCAATGGCTCATTATTTGGTATCGACTTTATTGCACCAAACGGCGAAGCCAAAAAGATCACTGTAAACATGGAGAATGCTGGTATTAATTATATCAGTTTTTTCGACATGAAAATGATAGCCGGCCGGACCTTTAGTAAGGGTCAGCAGAATGAATATATTATCAATCAAACCCTGGCCAAACAAATAGGGTATGCTGATCCTGTTGGTAAGCCTATCAACATAACATCGTTGCCTCCCGGCAGGATTATTGGCGTTGTAAAAGATTTTAATTACAGTAGTTTACACAAAACCATTGAGCCGCTTATTATTGGCAGTATGGATTATATACCCTATTGGCAAACCAATTTATATGTTAAGGTTTCGGGTACTGATGTTAGCCAAACATTAAGAGAGATACAGAAGACATTTAATGGTATAAGTGGCGACAATAAGTTTGATTATCAGTTTATTGATGATCATTTTAATGAAGTATATCATTCTGAAAGACAGGCTGGAAGCATGATTGCCATCATTGGCGGTCTGGCCATGCTTATTTCGTGCCTTGGTTTGTTGAGCCTCGCTGCTTTTGTTGTATTGAGGCGCAAAAAAGAGATCGGGATCCGTAAAGTGCTTGGTGCTTCGGTTACCAATATCACCGCTTTGTTATCAAAAGAGTTTTTAATACTGGTATTCATTGCCTTTGTAATCGCATCCCCGGTAGCTTATTATTTTATGAATAAGTGGCTACAAGGTTTTGCCTACAGGATAAACATACAATGGTGGGTTATTGCAGGAGCAGGTGGAGCGGCGATAGTGATTGCTTTTATAACAATCAGTTTTCAATCAATTAAAGCGGCGCTTGCTAATCCGGTTAAAAGTTTAAGAAGTGAGTGATTAGAGGTTAGGCCGGTTGTGCCAGTATTCAGGATTTAAATAAATCGTTATGTTGAAAAGTTATGTAGTTATTGCTTTCAGGAATATCCGTCGTAACTTGAGTTACGCCTTCCTGAATATCTTTGGGCTTACGCTGGGAGTGGCGGCTTGCCTGGTGATTTTTTTGATCGTACGAAATGAACTTGGCTATGATGGTTACAATAGTAAGGCCGACCGTACCTACCGCGTAACTCTTCACGCGCTTGATTTTAACTCCAATGTATCCATGGCCGTAATACCTGCCATGAGGGTTGATTTTCCGGAACTGGAACAAACCACACAGGTTTTTTACCAGGGCGATGCCATGATCAAGATAGGAGAGAGCCGCTATAACGAACATAATGTTGCCTTTGGCGATAACCAGATAGACAAAGTTTTTGACTACCAATGGCTGGCCGGCGATCCTAATACAGCCCTTCGGGAGCCAAACAGTGTTGTACTTACCGAAAGTATCGCCAAAAAGTATTTCGGCAAGGTTGATGCCATGGGGCAAACGATCAATTTTGAAAACCAGCTGAATGCAAAAGTAACTGGCATCATTAAAGATCAGCCTGCCAATACAAGTCTGCCGTTTTCATTCTTGATCTCATTAAACAGTATCGAGAAAAATTTAAAAGGGGCCATGGGCAACTTTTGGGCTATAATGGGCGGCAGTTATGCTTACATTGTGTTACCCAAAAACTATTCTATAGATCAGCTGAACAAAAAGATGCCCGCTTTTATCAAAAAGAACTGGGGGGCCGATATTGCTAAAGCGGCTGTTTTACCATTTCAACCGTTAAAAGACATTCACTTTGATCAGCGTTATATCAATAACATCATTACGCCAACTTCAAAGGATACCTACTATGCCTTAATTGGTGTAGCCTTACTTATCATCATTACTGCTTGTATCAATTTTATCAATCTTGCCACTGCCCAGGCTATCAAGCGTGCAAAAGAAGTAGGGATGCGTAAGGTGCTGGGTGCAAGCCGTTCGCAACTTATTAAACAGTTCTTGGGCGAAACCACTGTCCTTGTTTTATTTTCCGTGTTGTTAGGTGTTGGTGTATGCGCGTTTTTCCTGTCGGAAGCAGGGGCCTGGATGTCTATCAACATAGATGCTTCGCAATTATTGCAGCCAACCGTGATTGGCTGGATAACCACTATTACTTTAGCTGTGATCCTGCTGGCAGGTTTATATCCATCGTTTGTACAATCGTCTTTTCAACCTGTAGACAGTTTTAAAAATAAAAGCGCAGGAGGCAGCGGAAAACTTACCTTACGTAAAGGGTTGGTGATAGGACAATTTGCCATATCCCAGATCATGATCGTTGGTACGCTGATCGTAGCCCGCCAAATGGACTTTTTCAAAAATCAGGACCTTGGTTTTGATAAGGAAGCCGTGGTATCTGTAGGCTTGCCCGATATGAAAAAACGGGATGTATTCAACCAGCAAATGGCCGGCTACCCAGGGATTAAAGAGATCAGTTTTTCATCAGGTGCCCCTGGCTTTAACAGCAACTTTACCAGTTTTTCTTCAGTGGAACTGGGCGTCCCCAAGGATGATGTTACCGAGTATAAAGCGATAGACGAAAAATTTACAGATATGTTTGGACTGCAAATGCTGGCCGGGCAAAAGATCTGGAAAAAGAACGAAAAAGATACCATACCAAAAGTAGTCATCAACGAAACCATGATGCAAAAACTGGGTATTCAGAACCCACAATTAGCTCTAAACAAGCATGTAACTTTAAATGGCGATCAAAAAGCAACAATAGTAGGTGTGGTTAAGGATTTCCAAAGCGAATCAAAACATAAAAAGCGCCGCTCATGTGTACTGGAATATAACCCGAACAGATTTTTCATGGCGAGTATAAAAATACAGCCTGCAAACATGAGTCAAACTATTAGCTATATCAATAAAAAATGGTCGGCTCTTTATCCCGACAATGTTTTCCAGTTTCAGTTTGTTGATGAGCACATCGCCAATTTTTACAAGCAGGAGCAAAAGGTATACGTGGCATTTCAGCTTTTCTCTTACATCGCCATATTTATAGGTTGTTTGGGCTTGTATGGTTTGATCGCCTTCGCGGCATCGCAACGCACCAAAGAAGTCGGTATTCGTAAGGTATTGGGCGCGCCGGTATCAAGTATTGTGGCCTTGTTTACCAAGGAGTTTATTTACCTGATAGCGATAGCCTTTGTAATAGCCGCCCCGCTGGGTTATTATGTAATGCATAACTGGCTGCAAAACTTTGCATACCATATTAACATCGGCCCGGGGATATTCATTATTGCAATAGCATCGTCGTTTATTATAGCCGCGGTTACCATATCGTACCAGGCCATAAAAGCGGCCACGATAAACCCGGTTAAGAGTTTGCGGGACGAATAGGATAGTCATTAATTCATTGGCTTCGCGTCATTAAGTCATTAATTGAAATGTGTTTTAAATGATTTAATGGTGCCAGGAATATACAGCTGACCAATGATTTAATGAAACGAAGTAAAATGACTTAATGAAACAAAGAAATGATAAGGAACTACATTAAAATAGCATTCAGAAGTCTTTGGCGACACAAGGGGTTCTCGCTCATTAATATTATTGGCCTGGCTATAGGTTTAACGGCCTGTTTCCTTATCTACATCAATATAAAATTTGAACTGAGCTACGATACCTTTAATGAAAAGTTTGATCAGATCTATCGTGTCGCAGTTGATGTAAGACATCCTAATGCTCCCGTTATTACAACACCGGCTGCGTTTGTGCAGATGGGGCCGTCCCTACAACAGGACTATCCGGAAGTAGAGGCAAATGTCAGGGTGCTTGGCGCGAGGTTTTTAGTACAATATGGTAATTCTAAGTTCCAGGAGGATGACATAATATACACCGATCCTTCTTTATTTAATGTGTTTACTTTACCCGTTATAAAAGGCGATGTTAAAAAAGGGTTTGAGGCACCTTTTAAGGTTGTAATGACACAAACAATGGCCCGGAAATATTTTGGCAATGCCGATCCCGTCGGAAGATCCATAACTCTTGATAGTAAATATCCGGCATTAGTTACTGCTGTGATAAAGGATGTGCCGGCAAACTCCCATTTTAAATTTGATATGGCAGTTTCTTGTGCAACTTTTGAAAAACTCAATCCAGATGTATCGCAAAACTGGGCCAGTATTCATGGGTTTACCTATATCGTATTGCCAAAAGGATATAATTTTCATAAACTGGAAAGTCAGCTGCCGGCATTTGCAAGCAGGCATTATACCCAGGCTGATAAAAAAGAGGGTGTAAATTATGGCTATCACTTTGTGCCTTTAAAAGATATTTACATGGATACAATAAGAGGCGGACCGCAGGTAGGCGATCTGCACAACATCCATATTTTTTCGGCCATTGCGGTATTTATATTGTTGATAGCATGTATTAATTTTATAAACTTAACAACGGCAAGAGCTACCGAGCGTGCAAAAGAAGTAGGGGTTCGCAAGGTCATAGGGGCGGCAAGAAAGCAATTGATTATCCAGTTTTTAAGTGAATCAGTTGTTTTGTGTTTAATAGCTTTTTTATTGGCCGTTATATTCAGCAATTCGTTATTGCCGATTTACAATCAGCTATCAGGTAAAGTTACAAATACAACTATTTTCACGCATAACTATGTGTTTCATCTGTTTATAGTATCATGCTGTATTGGTATAGGTGCAGGTTTATATCCCGCTTTCGTGCTTTCTGGTTTTAAGCCTGTAACCACCTTAAGAGGGAAGTTCAGCAAATCAGGTAGCATATTATTGCGCAGAACGCTGGTAGTGGCTCAGTTCACTATATCCATAGTTCTTATTGTTGGCACCATCGTTGTTTATACCCAATTAAATTATATGCGCAGCCAGCCGCTCGGTTTTCAAAAAGATCAAATGCTTGCCATTAATTTTTCATCAGATCCAGCTGTGCAGCATCGTGTTGAGTTGATAAAGAACGAGTTGAAAAAAATTCCAAATGTAGCTTCAGTAACGGCTTCAAGGAGTTTACCTGGTTTTGGTAATGGGAATAGCGATTCGGAGATCGAGAACAAAGCTGGTGTTATGCAGCAAATACTTATTGATGCATACTATGTCGATTACGATTTTATCCCGCAGTTTGAAATGAAACTGGCCGCTGGGCGTATATTTTCAAAGTCGTTTGGTACCGATACTTCAAAGGCTTTTATAATTAATGAAGCGGCCGCTAAAAGCCTTGGTTATAACAGCCCTTCTGAAGCGGTAGGACGTAAGCTTTTGCAATGGGGGCGAACCGGAAAGATTATCGGAGTTTTGAAAGATTTTCATTTTCAATCATTACAGGAGCCTGTAAGACCTTTGAGTATTAGCGTTGATCCGGATTTTAACAGGATGCTTACGCTTAAAATAACTGCAAAAAATATTCCTGCAACTATAGCTGCTATTCAAAGCAAGTGGAAAACCCTTGTGCCCGAACGGCAATTTAATTACGCGTTTGTTGATGAAACTTTTAACGCGCAATATGCAGCTCAGGTCAATTTTGGTAACCTGTTCATGTATTTTGCTGTATTAGCTATACTTATTTCATGTATGGGCTTATTCGGTTTAGCATCATACAGCACCATACAACGTACCCGCGAAATAGGTATCCGCAAAGTATTCGGTGCTTCTGTAACAGGTATTGTTAATATGCTGTCTGCCGAGTTTTTGAAACTGGTGGTCCTATCAGCATTGATAGCTTTTCCGTTAGCATGGTTTGTGATGAATAAATGGCTGCAAGATTTCGCGTATCGCATAGCGATAACCTGGTGGATTTTTGCATTTGCCGGAGCCATGGCGATTGTAATAGCCTTTGCTACTGTGGCCTTCCAGGCTATGAAGGCAGCACTGGCAAATCCGGTGAAGAGTTTGCGGGCTGAATAGCAGCTTACAGAGATTAGCTGTAAGTACCAATGAACAATTGAACCAATGAACTAATATCATGATAAAGAACTACATTAAAATTGCATTCAGGAACCTTTGGAGGCACAAGGGCTTTTCGCTGATCAATATTATTGGATTGGCCATCGGGATGACTGCTGCCTTCCTGATTTTTATGTACGTAAAGTTTGAGCTGAGTTATGACAATTTTAACGAAAAGTCTGATCAGATCCACCGGGTGGTGTCTGATATCAAAACACCTACCGAAACTTTAAACTGGTCATCGTCGATAGCGCCGATCGGACCTGCTTTGCAGCAGGATTACCCGGAGATAAAGGCTAATACCCGCATTTTTGGCGCGGGATTCCTGATACAGCGTGGCGATTCAAAATTCCAGGAAAATAACGCGTTGTTTGCTGAACCGTCGTTATTTAAAATGTTCAGCTTCCCGGTCATTAAGGGGGATGTAGATAAAGCTTTTTCTCTGCCTAACACCGTTATACTAACTGAAAAGGCGGCAAAAAAATATTTCGGCAGCGAAAACCCAATAGGCCAGTCGCTCATCCTCGACGGAAAAAATCCGGCAAGTGTTGTGGCTGTGGTAAAAGATGTTCCGTCCAACTCGCATTTCAAGTTCGATATGTTGGTATCAATCGCCACTATAGCGAAACAAAGTAAAGACCGCCTGAACCAGTGGGGCAACTTCGGTAATTTTACCTATATCCTGCTGCCCAAAGGGTATGATGCCAACAAATTGCAATCGCGTATGAAAGCTTTTGTGAACAGGCACTATACCGCGGCCGACAAAAAGCAGGGGATGGATTATTCCTTCTTTTTAGAGCCGTTGAAAGATGTTTACATGGTATCAAAACGTGGCGCGCCCGAGTCTGGTAACCTGTACAATGTTCGGATCTTCTCTATTATAGCTGTATTCATTTTACTGATAGCCTGTATTAACTTTATTAATCTTACTACAGCGAGGGCAACCGAAAGGGCTAAAGAAGTTGGGATCCGTAAGGTAATTGGGGCCATGAAGCAGCAGCTTACCATCCAGTTCCTAAGCGAATCGGTAATCCTCTGTCTGATCTCCTTCCTGTTTTCGGCATTGTTTAGTTTCTTACTGTTATCGTTATTTAATCAGTTAGCCGGCAAAGTGATCAGCGATAGCATTTTTCACAATGGATACCTGTTCCAGCTGTTTTTGATCGCCTGCGTTATCGGCCTATGTGCTGGTTTATATCCAGCCCTCGTGCTGTCAAACTTTAAGCCTGTTACCATCTTGAAAGGAAGGTTTAGCAAATCAACCAAAGGAATTTTACTGCGCAAAGGTTTGGTGGTTACACAGTTTACTATATCCATAGTACTTATCATCGGTACTATAGTGGTTTATAACCAGTTGAGTTTTATGCGTAACCAGTCGCTTGGGTTCCAGAAAAACCAAATGCTTACCATCGATTTTAGCGGAGATTCGGCCATACAAAGCAGGCAGGACATTATTAAAAATGAGTTAAAGAAAATCCCAAATGTTTTAGGTGCTACAGCATCCGGCGCTATTCCCGGGTTTGGCAATAGTGTGGCTTACTCCGAAATTCAGAACCAGGCCGGTGCTATGCAGCAGATGAACATGAATATGTACGATATTGATTATGATTTCATCCCGCAGTTTGAGATGAAATTAGCTGCTGGTCGTATATTTTCAAAATCCTTTGGTACTGATACCACCCAGGCTATTGTTATCAATGAAGCCACGGCCAAAAGCCTCGGCTACCGTAACCCTGCAGACGCAGTTGGCAGAAACTATTCGCAATGGGGACGTACCGGTAAGATCATTGGGGTATTGAAAGATTTTCACTTTCAATCATTACAGGAAACGGTTAAGCCACTAAACATGCGCATCAACCTGCGCGGTACAGGTGCCTTTACGCTAAAAATTGAGGCTAAGAACGTGCCCGCAACCATATCGGCTATCCAAAGCAGGTGGAAAGCCTTAGCGCCTGAAAGACCTTTCAATTATGTGTTTGTCGATGAAACCTTTAATAAGCAGTACGCCTCCGAAGTAACATTCGGCAACTTGTTCGTGAATTTCGCGGTGCTGGCTATATTTATTTCATGTTTGGGCCTGCTTGGTTTGGCATCCTATAGCACCATACAGCGCACCCGCGAGATCGGGATCCGCAAGGTATTGGGCGCATCGGTATCGGGAATTGTCAACATGCTATCTCAGGAGATTTTGATATTGGTGCTCATTTCATCACTGATA
>NZ_DASVOB010000258.1:0-3079 GCF_036383575.1 Mucilaginibacter sp. | reverse complement strand
ACGACTGTGGACCAAAGGCGAAACCAGCAGCAACTTTCTGCATGTAAAAAACATCAGCATTGACTGCGATAACGATACCCTGCTTATTAAGGTCAAAGCCGATGGCCCTACCTGTCATACAGGCTCACGCAGCTGCTTCAATACCGAATTTAATCAAAACTTTATACTGGAGCTGGAAAACATCATTGCCGACAGGTATACAAATCCAGTAGAAGGATCGTATGTGAACAAGCTTCGCAATAAAGGCCTCAATAAAATAGCTCAGAAAGTTGGTGAAGAAGGCGTTGAAACGGTAATAGCAGCCCTTGCCGAAACTGAAACCGACCTGATCAATGAATCGTCGGACCTGGTTTTCCATCTATTGGTTCTGCTTCGCGAAAAAGGCTTAACATTGGAAACTATTGCTAAAAACTTAGAATCGAGGCATAAGTAAATTGGCTTGCAGTCTTTAGTTTGCAGTGGGCAGTTGAAGAATCAAACAGAAAATCAATCCCTGCTAACTGAACAAGCAAACTGCAAACCGAAAAATGCAAACTGCAAACTGAATAATGATCACTGCACAAAAAACAGCCGAGCTTACAGGCCATTCCAACCCGATATTCACGCTTGAGCTTTCGCAAAAGCCGGGAATATTGTTTACAGGTGGTAATGATAAAGGGTTGGTTGAGTGGGGGCTGAATGATTTTTCGTTCATTAAGGTAATGTTTCCGGTTAATGCATCCATTTATGCAATTCATTGTCCGGAGGGATATCCGCTAATGTTTGCCGGTTTACGCAGCGGCGAGGTTCTGGTATTTGATTTTATTCAGCAGAAACTACTCAAACCGTTAAGGCATCACCGAAAGGCCATTTTTGACATCAAATCGTCGGTTAAAAAAGATGAATTACTGATCGCTTCGGAAGATGGTACAGTATCAGTATGGAGCCTTAAAACACTTGAGATGGTACATGGTATAACAGTATCAAAGGATACCGTACGCTGCATTGCTGTTTCGCCCGATCAAAAACAGGTGGCTTTCGGTTGCCGCGATAATCATATCGCCATTTACGACCTTGAAGATTACACCATCATTAAAGCCCTTCACGGGCATACTATGGCTATTTTTTCGCTTGCATACAGCCCGGATGGAAATCACCTTGCATCAGGCTCACGTGACGCGCAGGTAAAGATCTGGGACGCAAATACCTATCACGAAACAAAAAATATTCCGGCCCATCTGTTTGCGGTAAACCATATTGTATTTCACCCTACCCTGCCCTATTTTGCCACTGCGAGTATGGATAAAAGTATCAAGATCTGGGGATCTGATGATTTTAAGCTTTACAAAAATATCAGCAGGGAAAAAGGCTACCCAGGCCATGTGCTCTCAATCAATAAATTGGCATGGGGTGCCGCTGATCAACTACTTTCAGTAAGTGACGATAAAAAGATCATTTCCTGGGAGATCAAATTTAGCTAATAGCCACATTTTTCGGAACTTTTCTTATTTACCTGTTTACCGGCAACAAGCTATCAAATTATTTCTTTCTCTGTCTGTTCTTTTCCATTTCTGTTAAAAACAGTACAGGAGGCTTTATGTAGCAATATCATGAGCACCTTTCCAAACAAGCGTATAAAACAATAATATTAAACAGTGTATTTTTGACACAAAAGCTATTAATTTAATACCCTATAACTCCAGTCCATTCATTCCTATTTTGTTTATTCATTTTATTCATTGCAAAAAACAAAACAACATTTATAGCCAAACACTCGTAATTACACACTCAATACTCGAGTTCATAAAAGCAACCTAAATTTCAATCATAGCTTTTAAGAATATAAAAAATAGTATGAATAAGTATAGTTATGAGGCCAAAACTTATCATCTTTATTATTACATTCTTATTCACCACAGGCCTGTTAACAAACAGCACCTACGCAGCAGCCACTTATGACTGGAAGGGAGGCAGCAGTACAGCCTGGGATACTCCCACAAACTGGAGCCCAAGCAGAACAACCCCTCTTTCAAGTGATGCTTTGCAGATAGGTGTGGTATCATTTACCAACGCGCCAACCATAACCACCAGTACAAGCAGCGCAAGTACATCATGCGCATCAATTACTTTCGGTACTGCAACATCATCAATAACCTTAACAGTAAACGGTACGTTATCGGTAAGCGGGGCGATTTTGCAAAATCCTCCTGCAATATCACTACTTGGGCTTGGTGGTACAATTACCACAACACTTGCCGGTACAGGCTCTATAACATGCGGTTCAATGCAGGTTGGTAGCACTACTTTTTTAAGCGTAGGAGCTATTACTACCAATCAGGTTAATCTTGTATCAACTATTAGTTCACTTCAAATCAATGGCGATCTAAGTATTTACGGTACTTCTAACTCAGTTGTAATAATATTAACTCTTTTACAAATAAATAATTCCGCATTCTATCTGCGCGGTGGTACTACAACCATTGGCGGGCAAATTTACACCAACACTTCTGCGGCTTCGGGAGGAATATTAAATATTTCGCTGCTTTCATCGGCAACTGCCACGTTCACTATAGATGTACCTTCAGGCTCAACGCTTACCCCCCGTTTAGTGTTAACCAATGCTGCCCCTATTAAATCAACCAGTAATGCGGGATCAATAGACTTTTATAACAATGGTGGCGGCTCAGGAACCTGCACGGTTGAATATGCGGGCAGCAGCCAAGCCGTATACACCGAAAGTACCACCCAGCTCGATATTACCCCAACCGCCTATCAAAATTTAAATTTTTCGGCAACCGGTACAAAAACAATAAACTCGGGCGATCTAACTGTTTACGGTGACTGGAGCTCAGCGTCAACGTCGGGCAAGGTTGATGCGGTAACTAACAATCCTAACGTTATCTTTAAGGGGGTAACGCAATCACTCAGCGATGCCGGATCGGACGCGGGCAACGGAGTGTTGTTTAAAAATGTTTTTGTACAGAACAGCGGAACAAAAACGATGTCAGGTTCAGGAAAATTCGCAGTTTCCTCCTCTGGTATCCTTACCATGGGTGGCACAGCTACTTTAGCAGCAGGCGGTGTACTCACATTAAACTCG
>NZ_DASVOB010000257.1:0-12383 GCF_036383575.1 Mucilaginibacter sp. | reverse complement strand
TATAAGCGAGGTGGCTATGCATAAACCGGCTATCTGCCGTCACGATCAAATGCCTGGCTACAAACCGGCCGCGGTTGGTGATAGATTAATTCATTAAAAACCAAGAAGAATTGATATGGAACTGCTATTGAAAATTTTTGGTGAGGGAAAGGACCTCAATGCCCTGCAAATGAGCAGTCGTGGGGTGGTTATATTTATTATAGCCTTCCTGCTGATCCGTATTTCGGGCCGGCGCTCGTTTGGCGTGCGCACACCACTGGATAATATTATTACCATTTCGCTGGGGGCAATTATGAGCCGGGCTGTTGTAGGTGCATCTTCTTTTGTGCCGGTAGTGGCCTGCTGCTTCGTTATCGTTATTCTCCATCGCATGTTTGGCTGGCTCATTGTTCATCACAAAGCTTTCGGCCGCTTTGTAGAGGGCGATAAGATCCCGCTGTTTGATCAAGGGAAGTTTATTAAAAGCAATATGGAAAAAGGCCTGGTTTGCGAAGAAGATATCATGCAGGGTGTTCGGAAGTCGGCGCTTACAGAAGATATGGAGGGGATAGAAAAAGTTTATATGGAAAGGAACGGCGAGATCAGCGCTATTAAAAAGAAATAGTGCGATTAGAGCGAATATTGCATGGTAAATAATGCATCAAAGCGATCATAAAAGAACTGGAGTTTTTGATCACTTAGTGCACCTTTCAGAATTGTTCGCGGGTTGGTTCTGATACCTTAATTAGATGGCCTTCTTTCCATTGATAGCGTATGATTCTTTTTTATTTTTCTCATTATCAGATTGTTTATAGTTTCAACCAGGTTGTCCAGGTCAAAAGGTTTAGCAATTATTGCATCACAGCCATAAACGTTAAAATCGAGCCCTGGCTGGGTATAAGCAGAAAAAATAATGACTGGAATATTGTGTAATGTAGGATGTGATTTAATAGTCCGGCATAATTCGCCGCCACTTCCATCTGCTAAGCGGTAATCGAGCAAAATGACATCGGGCTGAAAATGTTCAGCGGTGGACAAAAAACCAGTGCATTGCATGCTGCTTTTCACTTTGTATTGTTCGTAAGGCAATACTTCTTCGACAATCTGAACAATATCCAGGTCGTCGTCCAACAACAAGATTTTTTTCATGAGTGCGCTTTCAGTATGGTGGGTTAGCTCAAAAAGCTGAAAGCGATAAAGTCACGTCGAAGAACGGTGCAAATGCCCATCTTCGCAAGTCGACCGGGATCAGGTCCTAAAACCATACAACTTAAAGGTAGATAATATTAAAAAATAATCTATATTATTGTTTAATTTATTTATCAGGTAGTTAATTGAAATTATGTGCGTTACGCGTTATTATTGTTGCATAATGCGGTGGCCAATTTGACAAACAGTTTTGATCACAGGCCGACCGCCGCGGAAATACAGTCAATCTTATTTTGACAATAACGATCCAACCTTCTCCAGCAAACTATCAATATCAAAAGGTTTTTCAATAAAATCGGTGGCGCCGGCGTCAAGGGCAGACTGCCGTGTTTCGCGGCTGGCTGAAATCATGAGTACTGGTATAGTTTGTACTTGTAGGGTGTTTTTGAGCATACGGCAGATATCACGGCCATCTATCCCCGACATCCAGATATCCATCACGATCAGGTCGGGCTGTTCTTTTTGTGCCAGTTCCAGAATGCGCTGACCTTGAAGGGTTGGTATTACTTCATAGTTTTCCAACTCCAGCATCATCCTGGTAGCGTCTATAATACCATCGTCATCATCGGCCAATAAAATTCTTTTCACGTATTATATCTCTTTTATTATCTATTAGTTATTGTTAATGGCAGCGAAAAGCAGAAGGTAGAGCCCTTGCCCTCTGTAGAAGTTACCCAAATGCGGCCACCCATCCGGCGCACAATTTCTGCCGAAATATATAAACCCAAACCTAGGCCGGGGAAGGTATGCTCCCGGGTGCCACTAACGCGATAGAACTGTTCAAACACTTTGTCCTGTTTTTCCGGACTGATACCTATCCCAAAATCCTGAACACACAATTGGATCTCGTCATTTTCCTGTTGCGTGTATATCATGATCCGGCTGGCATCCGGCGAATATTTGATCGCATTAGTTAGCAGGTTGATGATCACCTGGCCAAGGCGATCGCGGTCACCGGAAACTTCACCATCATATTTCAGTTCGCGCCTGATAATGTGTTTAAGGGCAGTACGCTGAATATCTTCCACGGTTTCTGTTACAAGTTCACTAAATGAAAAGGTTGATTCATTGAACTGCATCCGCCCGCTGTTGATCTTGGTTACATCTAACAGGTCACTGATCAGGCTGTTAAGCCGGTTCACCTGCCGGTCCATTTTACCTACCAAATCGGCACTTTTTTCATCTCCATTATTGCGAAATACACGTTCCAGAACCTGGGCATAAGCTTTAATGCTGGTGACAGGGGTTTTAAGTTCATGGCTGGCAACACCCAGGAAATTATCCTTTTGAGCCTGCAGTTCTTTTTGCACATGGATGTCTGTATTGGTACCGTACCATTTCATGATTTTGCCTTCATCGTCGCGTAGCGGAAGCGCCTGTACCAGGTACCAGCGGTAGTCGTTTTCTTCCCGTACGCGAAATTCGATGCGGTAGGGTTCGCCGGAGGTGATCGCTTTTTGCCAGGTGAGCTTGGCGCGTTCTGCATCATCAGGATGAAGGTTTCCTGACCAGGCATCGCCCAGCGGATCACTTTCCTTCCCCGGATGCAGGTCATGCCAGCGTTTGTTAACATAATCCAGCTGCCCTCCGGGTGTACTTGTCCACACTACTGCCGGGATGGAATCGGCAAGGAAAGCCATTTCCCTAATCACTTTGTTCAGGGCATTGCGCGCCTGGATCTCCGGGCGGAGGTCACGTGCAATACCGGCTATAGCCACCGGTTCATTGGTGATCTCTTCACGAATGAGGTACATTTGCTTATGTATGGGGATAACTTCGCCGGTTTTCTGGTTTACCAGGTCCAGGCGGCCCGTCCAGCGGCCTTCGCGATAAATGGTTGGGATCACCGTTTGCTGTATGAGCCTGTTAGAGGGCTCGCTGTGGTAATTGTACAATGAAACCCCTTTAAATTCCTCGTCGCCTAAGCCAATCAGTTCCTTGCCGGATTGGTTCAGGTAAAGCGTACGGCCTTCGATGTCGCAATAATTCGAAAAATCCTCACTTACATCTACCATAGTTGCCAGCCGCTGCAACTCAGCGCGGGCCTTAAGCTCCGGACGGAGGTCGCGCACAGTAGCACCCCGGCCAATTACCTCGCCGGTATCAAGGTCGGTCACCAGTGTATAGCTTACTTCGCAGGGGATCACTTCTCCTGTATTTTTGTTTTTGAGGCGGTTAATGCCTTTCCAGCCTTTCTCCGGATCGATAGCCGGCAGTACGTGTTGTTGCACACGCGCCAGTTCATCCGCGTCATAAAAATCTCCGGAACTGAACCGGGTATAATCTTCATCCGGCCCTACACCCAAAAGTTGTTTGGCAGACTCGTTCATATAGATCATGCGGCCCTGCATATCCGCGATGGACATATGATCGTTGTTATACCTAACCAGACTAAGTAATTGCTGTTCCCGACGCCTGGCAATCACCTCATCGGTCACGTCCTGCACGGTACCTGCAAAGCGATAGGACTGGCCACCGGTATCAAAAAAAGCGCGGCCCTTGCAGTGCACCCAGCGCAGACGTCCATCGGTTGCACCCACAGTCCGGTAGCGCAGATCGTAACGCCCGTCGGAGCCCGGTATAAGTGCGGCTTGTACCGCCTTATCTACGCGGTTCCTGTCATCTTTGTGTACGTAGCTTAAAACATTTTGGTAGTTTGTTTCCACGTGGGGCGGAAAGCCAAACAATTCGCGGCATCGATCGTCCCATTGTACTTTTTGGGTGGCAATATCAAGGTCCCAGGTGCCGATACCGGCCGCGTTCAACGCAAAATTGAGTTGCTCCTGGGCGGCATGGAGTTCACGGTTGAGTACTTGTAATTGTTCCTCTGCATTACGTATCTCTGTAATATCGCGGGTAGTACCGGCAACTGCGGTTACCTCTCCGTCTTCACCAAATACCGGCGTTAAAATGTAATCGTATATACGTGAACCCAAAATAGCATGCGGGAAAGATACCACGCCGCGCACAGGCTTTTTGTCGCTGCGTACCTGGTCAATCTCGCGTTCGTGCATTTGGGCATGCCACTCTTCATAACCGTTCTCCCGTAATCCTTTCCCTACAGCGGTATCCCAGGTTTTGCCCCACATGGTAAGCAGCGCCTGGTTGGCGTAGGTGAATCGGTAGTCCAGCCCGAACACATAGATCAGATCAGGGGTACTGCCTGTGATAGTTTCATAGAAACGTTTTTGCTGTTCGGCCAGATCGTTACTCGCCAGAAGCACCTCCTGAATTTGACGGCGTTCTGTAATATCAGTTGCGGTGCCGAACCATTCAGTGATCCTGCCTTGTTCGTCCATGATCGGTACTGCCCGTGATAATGTCCAGCCGGGTGATCCATCAGTACGCAACACGCGGTGTTCGAGCTCAAAGATGGTTTTATTTTGGATAGCTTCGGCAATAGCCGCCTTTACAGCCGGTTGATCCTGCGGAAAAATATATTTCTGCAGCCAGTCTTCGGTGGGTTCGGCTGTATCCGGTAAAAAACCGCGCCCGTCCAGCTGCTGTAGTACCGTCCAATCCGGGCTCATGATATAGATGATATCGGATGTAGCAGTGACTAAGGCGCGGAAACGTCCTTCACGCTCTGCTATGGCCTGGGTTGAAAAGTTGGTTTGCGTTGGCTGGGTCATCAAGATTTAAAGACAAAAAAGTCGAATTTTAGTTTGGGTACATCTATCTAATTTATAGATGTATTTATTTAACGCTTGGTAGCCATCCCAAGATCCGTTTAACCAGACAGTTGTTATACTTACAGCGTGCATGATATAAATATTAAAGCGGTAATGGCATGGCACGGTATTGGTGTTAAGAATACCTGAACGCAATTTTGCACATAATTCAAAGTAAAACTTAAACAAACATGAGTTCGGCATTTGTAAAGGAAGGGGAGGCCAGGCACCTCAAAGATGTTGCACCTAATTTGGGTGCATTGCTTTTCTTTTTGCGTGTGGAGAATAACGGTACCGTAATCCGTGATGAGAAAATGTATTTCAGCCAAAAGCATGGCCGTGATGTTTACGAAATGAGCGATGGCCTCATCTATGCGCTGAATGATGATAATCACTGGTATATTATCCTCGACTGATGAAAGGTGATTTTTTTGGAGGCACCAGCGGTTTACTAATAGATAAGCCTAAACGGGATTTTTCGCCTGAATATCCCCATTTGTCCAGATTAGGTTATTATGCTTTATCTGAAAATAGTATTGAGATCAATAGTTCATTTTATAAGGTTCCGCAGGCAAAAACAATTGCCCGCTGGGCTACCGAAGTAAATGATAATTTCCGTTTTACCTTTAAACTTTGGAAAGGGATTACCCATGAGAAAAATCTGCTTTTCAACCCGCAGGACGTTGGTAGATTTATGGAGACAATTCAGTTACCAAAGCCATTACAGGGATGTTTGTTGGTTCAGTTTCCACCCAGTCTGCAGGCAAATAGCTTGCCTCAATTAGCGAAATTGCTTGATTTGTTGAGCGCAGACGCATGGCCTTTTGCTGTAGAGTTTCGTCATTCTTCCTGGTACAGGGAGGACGTTTTTGAGTTATTAAATCAACATCAGGCCGCCATGGTGCTACAGGATATGCCCAAATCAGCCACGCCGATGGAGATTACCGCCGATGAGTTGATTTATCTTCGTTTCCATGGCCCATCCGGCAATTACAAGGGAAGCTATAGCGAAAGTTTCCTTGCTGAATATGCGTCCTACATCAGTGAGTGGCAACAGGAAGGAAGAATCGTTTATACTTATTTTAACAATACGGCAGGATCAGCTCTTGAGAACCTGCATTTTCTGAAAGGCTGTCTTGAAGAATAAAATTATTAGTTGTGGCAATGGACCTGCGGGGCTGCTGAATATGTGTACGGGGGCTTCGGTCCGCGCCACGCTTTTTATTACTAACAGCTGCCAGGAGCCAATAATTGATATGAGTCACAGATAACATCAACAGGTGAAAGACAAAATTTTGAATAAAAGAACCAACGCTCAGGTTCGACAACCAATTTATGATGATTAAAATTAACTTCAAGGTTTCGTAAAATTGCCTATTAAGCAAAATTGAATGTGCTATTTCTTGCCTGGTTCACCAAGGTCATCGGTCAGCGTCGTAATTTCCCTGATCAATTCATCCAGCCGTTGGGCTTCCTTGCGGAACATGGGGATCAGTTCCTCGTTTGCGGAACATTTCTGCCGGGAAAGCTCGGCCAATCCCAGTATGTTAGCGACGGGAAGGCGCAGCTTGTGAGATTGTATCCAAGCGATCTCCCGGAATTTGTCATTCTGTTTTTCGATTTGCTCCACGTGTTCCCGCTGGCTGGTGATGTCCCTTAAAAAGCAGTTAACGCCGGTAACTTCTTGCCGCTGGTCGAGGATGGGGTTAAAGCTTAATTCTTCAAAGCGCCTGTTCCCGTCGAGCTCCCGCTCGCGAATAACAAGGAAAGCTTCACCGCGGAATGCCCTGCGGTAACTGTCCAGGATTGGCCGCATCATGTCCTGTTCAAAGTCGGCGTTGCTGATCGTATCCGGCTGTTTCCCGGTAAAACGCTCGACGCGTTCCCAAAACGCTTCGTTACCCGTAATAATATTAAAATCACAGTCCACTGACCAGATCAGGTCACGGGTATTATTGATGATCGCCCGCAGGTTCTGCTCATCTTTAGCAATTTTTTCACGCATCAGTTTTTCGTCCGTAATGTCCCGGAAATAAATTGCCAGACCGCTTTTGATCGGGTAGGCGCTGGCCGAAACCCACATCCCGTTAAAAGTATTAAACTCCTCGAAATGCACGCTGACCTGTTCACGCAGTGCCCGGTCATACTCCCGGAAATAGCGTTGTTCTTTTCCGTAGGGGAACAGTTCCCACACATTTCTGCCTATGAGATCTGCGCGGTTGCGACCCTGTATCCGTTCGTATTCCTTATTTATATAAGTGAAGTTCCAGTCGTTATCGACGGTGTAGAACGCGTCAGTCATACTTTCTAGCACGTTTTCCAGTTCGGCCGTTTTTTCGGCCAGCGCCTTTTCGGTGCGCACTTTTTGATCAATATCGATCACCAGAGTTTGCTTGGCCGGGACGCCTTCAAAGACGGTATGATGAGAAAAGACTCGAACATAAAAAGCTTCCCCATTCTTTTTGCGATGTAGCCAGCGCCCGGCATCTGCATAACGGTTCGGAATCTGATCAACCGCCGCTAAAAAAGCCTCAACTTCTTCGGCGGGACGGATATCGGTGATCTTCAATTGTAAAAATTCCGTGTAGCTATAACCATATTGGATGGTGGCTGCAGTGTTCACTGCCAGGAAGTGGAAATTACGGCTATCGAAAATGAACATAGGTACCGGTACTTCTTCGAACAGACGGCGATAATCGTCCCTCGTCTTGCGGACTTCGCCGGCTTGACGGTTTATTCTGCTATACAGGATGAAACTGACCAGCAGGATGACGATGAAGTCGTTCAGACTTCGGAACAGGTCGCGGTGCGTCGGCTCCAACTGCTCCGCCAGGTGGCTGATCAGGGGATCGGCGATGAACGCCCAGCTCAGCGCCGCAGCGATAATAATTAATGTTTTTTTAAGTGTTGAAAAACGGTTCATACTCACGCTTCCTTCATACGTACATAACACCCGTAAGTTGTAAACTTAGCATTTTGTCGGCGAAACTTACAATCATTTACAAGCAATAAATATGGTAGGGGCATTAAAGAAAATTGATTATTAGTTGTAATTTTAACTTATAGTCTTGATGATATGGGATATACTGAATTGAGCCATCTGGAAGGCAGAGAGCCGGTCGTTGCCCGGATTTACGAACGGCTTATCTGTGAATTGCAAAAGTTTGGGCCAATTAAAACCGAACCCAAGAAAACAAGCATCCATTTAAGCAACCGCTTTGGTTTTGCCGGCGTATATACGAGAAAAGAATATATAAACTTAGAAGTGCATCTCAACTATAAGCTGACTGGCAAGAGAGTAAGCAAGGCTGAACAAGCGTCTGCGAACCGCTTTCATCATACCATTAAATTAATGAGCCCTGATGATATTGATGATGAACTTTTGAGCTGGCTTAAACAGGCGTATGACTTAAAAAAATAACAACATATCATAAGACAGAAGGGATACGCAATCGGTCGGCCTTTATTGCTGGTGTAGAGGTAATTATAGTCGCTAAGAAACCGGATCTCTTCGGCATCAGAGGTTTTTGTAAAGCTGGCGCCGGGTACTAAGGCGCCAGGGGGGGATAAAGCAGATCAATACCATTTTCAAGGAAAGCAATCAACCACGTGCCGAGCAAAAAATGCCTTCAGACATCGCGAATCTGATCTTGCAGCCATTGGACGATATTCACCTCAATCCCGACTATAATATTTTTAATTTCTCATCGCCAGCCAGCAAAACAACACTTTACGGATTATTGGCCAGCGCTATCTTTTTGTTGTTGCTGGCATGTATCAATTATGTGAATTTAACTACGGCCCACGCCGCCCAAAGAGCAAAAGAAATCGGGATACTCAAAACTTTGGGCAATAGACGGATACAATTAGCAGCTCAGTTTTTAGGCGAAGCATTTTTGATAACATCCTTTGCTGTTTGCATATCGATGTTGCTTGCGCCAATTATTTAAAAAATGTTTGCCGATGTTATATCTCCTGATATTTACACCAATATGCTAAGGCCGGATGTGATGCCTTTCCTGCTAATTTTAACCATTGTGATAGGTATTTTGTTGCGTTTTTATACCGCAATGGTGTTGTCAGGTTACCAGCCGGCAACAGTGCAAAAAAAACAGGTCCAAGGGCAATAGCAATAAAACGCGGAACGCGTGGCTCCGTAAGTCGCTTACAATTTTGCAGTTTGTTGTAGCCCTGTTTTTTATGTTGACTTCCATTTTGGTAAGCCAACAAATTTATTACGCCTTACATAAAAACCTCAGGTTAAAAGGATGCCATCCTGCTTGTTAATACACCCTGGCAAACGAGTAAGGTCAGCACCAACCAGGTACTGCTAAATGAATTCAGGTCGATGCCGCAGGTTGACCTTGTGGGTTTAGGTAATGACCCACATACAAAACGTGTCGTCTGCGAAGCCATTCTGCGAAACAGTACAGTTAACGACTTATTACTTCAGATGAACCATGCTGGTCACATTTGTTATAGAGCGAATAACTGAGTCTAACTCATTAGCTGATTTAACAAGGTATTCATGTATTTGCTGTTGTTCTGGCTTAATTGGTTTGTCAAGCATCGGCAATAAACCCATAATCCGGGAAAGCGGCGCTCGAATGACGTGCGACTGCATCCACGAAATCTCCATGAGCTTTTTATTCTGGCTTTCAATAGCTTCTGTATATCGTACCCGCTCTGTAACATCATTTGCAAGTACAACTTTACATTGTACGCCATGATAAATGATTTTATTGCTTTGTACGTCGACGCGAATGATCTCCCCGTTTTTTTTTAAGTGACGAAAAACACCATCGAGCCGAAACTTATCCTGGTTCTCGTGGTCGGTAACGATCTTTTTCACTAGTGGTAAATCTTCAGCAGGCCGGATATCAAATATGGTCATGGAAAGAAATTCTTCCCGGCTGTAACCATAATGCCGAATCGCTGCTAAGTTGACATCAAGATAACGCAGTGTGCTCATTTCATATACGAACATAGGCAGCGGGCTGAGATGAAAAAGGTCGCTGTAACGTTTTTCAGATTCGGCAAGCGCTTGCGTTGCCGCTTTACTTTCGTTGATGTTTTTGAAGAATACAGACAACCCGCTTTCTGAGGGATAGGCACTTACGCTGAACCATGCTTCAAGGTGCGGGTAGAAATCTTCAAAATGGACCGCTTTCCCTGTTTGCTTAGCCCGTTGATACTGGCGATAAAATTCAAGTTCAGTAACGTCAGGATATACGTCCCAAAGGCACCTGCCCAACATTTCATCCCGGCTCCTGCCAACGCTGCGTTCGGCTGCTGCATTCCAATAAGTGACTTTCCATTGATTATCTACGGCAAAAAAGCCGTCGCCTATGCTGTCCAGTATTTCGTTTCGCTCCTTCAGTGCAGCAATAGCTTCCAATTCGGCTTTTTTCCTACTATCAATATCTTGAAAACTGCCAAAGACCCGAATACACCGGCCTTCTTTAAACTCAGCTTCAGCGATCGCCCTGATCCAGCGGATGTTACCTCGTGCAGTTAACATTTTCAGCTCAACATCGCAAGGCTTTCCGGTTGCAATCACATCTGCCATTTTGCCGGCTATGTAATCCCGGTCTGCCCCTTCTTGATAAAAAGATAGCCAATTGTCTGCCCTTGGTATGAAGTTCTTGGGTACCTCATAGATATCGCGCGTAATTGGTGACCAATAGGCGGTACCTTTGACGCGGTCAACTTCCCAACCACCAATCCGTGCAAGTTGACTGGCTTTATCTAGCAGATCTTCCACTTCTTTCTTGTCAGAAATATTCTTTCCGACACAAAACATCACGTTTTCTCCGGCAGAACGCGTAACCGTCCAGGACAGCCAAATGATCTTTCCACTCTTACTCTTGAAACGATTCTCAAAATACATCGTCTGGTCCCCTCCGGCTAAAAATGCGTTCGTGCGCTCCTTGCTAACTGCCAGGTCATCGGGGCATACAAGTTTGTCAAGGGATAGCGCCAGTATTTCCTGCTCAGTATATTCCAGTTGATTGCACATTGCCGGATTGACCTTCTTGAATACCCTGTCCGCACCCATTATACCGATTAAATCCGGCGCACGATCAAAAAGTACTTCCAGCTGCTCTGACATCTGTCGGTGATGGAGTTCCATTCCCAGTTGATGGCTCAAAGCTTCCCAGAACTGCTCGTTTCCGGTGACGGGAATTTTCTCCGTATCAATATCAAGGGTCAGCACCCCCACGAATTCTTCGTGTTGATACAATGGTAGTCCAATTTCGCCCAAATCACCTGTTAATATGCTTTTTTCTCGCCATACACGTTCTGCCAACCCTTCACTAACGGCCAGGGAGATGTCGGGAGTGCCTGCAAATTTTACAAACTCAAGGCAGGTGGCATTTAGAAGCCAGATCGCCGCTTCTTTTCCGCCAGTGAATCCTAGTACACTTTCTAAAACCCGTTCCAGCATGTAATCCATGGCATGGTTACCGCGAAACAATGAACTCATTTTAGAAAAAAAATCCCGCTGTTTTTCTGTTTGAAGTCGTTTGGTTTCTAACTCCATCTGACCGGTAATATCAATGAAACTAAATGACAAAGCCTGGATGTCCGGATCTTCCAATAGGTTAGCCAGCATAGCGTCTAACCAGATATAATGCCCTAAGTGATGAAGGATACGGAATTTCACGGCGATCTTACTGCCGGGATTTGCAATAATTTGGCTGGTTGATCTCCTAAGCAGGGGTAAATCTTCCGGATGGGCAAGCGAATAAATTGATCGCTCTTTCAAAAGAGACAGGTTTCTTCCGGTTATCTGCTCCGCAGAGAAGCTCTGATAAACAATATAATTATCTTTGTTTAAAAGCGCTGTTCCGGCGTAGCTATGTTCTATAAGCTTTCGAAAGTTTAGTTCACTTTTCCGGAAACTTTGGTTTGCTTGTGGGTTTATTTCGTTATTTAGTTCAGGTCTGCGCTTAGTTCCCATAGCGTTATAAATTAGACATATTAAATCAGGTATCAGCAAACTAAAGTTAGGAAAGGTTTAAATTAAAAAGCAAAAAATGGCACTTATTTTCTTTTAAATAAAGGAAAATAGAAATTTTCGCCGATAAACTTTCGACTTCCCCTTAGAATTAAAGATTATCTACAATGCAAAAACTTTTATTGAAGCGAGAGGCCTGAACTTGCGTACGGCGTTATACTTCGCTATTGTGGCCTCTTTCTTCAGTACCTTATTCAAGCTTTTGAGATCAAAAATCCCTTCGCCATTCTCTTTTTATATGCCGCGATCAGTTGTTATAATTTTGACCGGGCCAATTTTGGTACCAAAATCGATTTCATTCCATGCCCTTAATGCCTTTCCAATCTGGGAAGTTTAATATTTAATGACGATTGTCTATTTGATCAGTGCCGGGAGCAGGTAGGTGCCCATCAAACGGTCGACCTGCGGATGCGCATAGGGCATATTGTAGGTCGTGGCGTCGCTAAAATTACATCAATCCAAGTGATCCCAATCTTCAGTCTATTGCGCATGGTCGAACTATA
>NZ_DASVOB010000256.1:0-13423 GCF_036383575.1 Mucilaginibacter sp. | reverse complement strand
AGGCATAATAAAATACTTGCAGCCGCGGCGTAGCCTGGCCAATATCTTTTTTTCCCGGTTACCGGTAGCTGAACTTCATTATCTAAAGGCAACGGCTCGGATAAAGCGTCATCATTACCCATCGTTTCGGCCAGGTACTTGTCAAGTTTTCCTTCATTAAGCAGATGTGAAAATATCTCTAACTCATCGTCACTTACCCGCTTTTCGAGATACCTTTTTACCAGTTGCCTGTAATACGTTTCTTCCATTTAATCATGGCTTTTATACCATGACTTTAAAAGCCCAAAACAGGGTAGCAGGAAAATGTTATTTTTTGAAATTTAATGTTTGAAAACAACGGCAAGCAGAACACTGAGCGAAATACCAAGCTCGGTTTCAACTTTTGAGCTCAAAACCTTCATGGTAAATACCATGTGATTTTTGATAGCATTGCGCGAAACGCCTAACTGTTTGGCAGCTTCATCGTAAGTTTTGCCCTGTTCGCGGCAAAGCGCGAAAACTTCTCTCGAACGCTCGGGCAGGGAGGCCAGCGCATTCTCAACAAATAAAAGATATTCTTTGGTAAGCCGCTCCTCCTCTATCGTATTACGATATTCGGCGATGGTGGCAGAGATCTGGCTTATAGCAGTTTCTGTGCGGAAAGCTAATTTCAGATGATCAAGTGCAAGGTTCCTGGCTATAGTAAACAGGTACGATTTAAACGATTGTACGTTGCCAAGCTGTTCGCGCTTATTCCATATTTTAATAAAAACATCGTGCGTCGCATCCTCACTTAAAACACCGGCGTGCAAATATTTTTGCATAAACCTGTTTATTGGAACCGCGTAGCGGCTATACAATTCATTATACGCAGCCTCATTTCCGTAAACAAGCAATTGCTGCAATTCAAAATCGGATAATGATTGTACTGATGGCATTTTGAAAACTACTTATTTGCTTTAGCAAAGTAAGGCTTGTATTGTTACTTTATTGTTAAGCATTTTATAATCCTGAAAGAACATATAAATTTCTAATTTTTTAGCAGAACGCCAAATATGATTAATGTTTCTTAATTGTTTAAATTTACTCGTGATCCGTTGGGCTATATTATAAAGCAAGATTTTTTCATTCAAAGAGGCTGTTCAAAAACGATTTAATAAAACGGAGCCTCGGTCCAGGATAGAGACTGGGCGACCGAAGTAATTTCCAAACTATGTGAAACATGGAACGGGATCATCAAAATATTTGCCGATAACGGTTATCGGGGCGCATTAATTGATAAAGTAAAATAGATGTTCAAAATAGTTTTTGAGGTAATTAAAAGAAGCGAATTACACATCTTTAAAGTCCTACCCAAACGATGGATCGTAGAGCCAACATTTGCCAAGATCGATACCAACCGAAGATCTGCAAAAAACTATGAGAGATTCAACCCTACAAGTGTAGCCATTGTTCATTTATCCGCCGTAAGAATTATGCTGAACCGTTTTTAACAGCATCTAAACTTCAGAATATTTATAAAGTGATAGATAACATTCATAAAAACTTCATTATCAGGGGCGAGCTTCGTTGCTGTTAACATACCCACATGCTTCGAGAAGCTTTAACTATGTTGAATAGGTTTATAGGCCATTTCCTGGACTCTTGTTAAATAATTATTTCAGTTAATGCACATATTAGTAATAGAAGATGAACCGAAGGTTGCGGCATTTTTATTAAAAGGCCTTCAGGAATCTCAATACCATGTTAGTTTGGCTACTGATGTTTTTGATGCGAAACAAGCGCTTCAGGCTAATGATTATCATTTAATTCTGATCGATGTATTACTTCCCGACGGAAATGGCATGGACCTTTGCCGGTACATTCGAAAGCAGGACGCCCGGACACCAATATTGATGCTTACCGCGTTAGACAGTATTGATAATAAAGTTAGTGGCTTACAGGCAGGAGCAGATGATTACCTTGTTAAGCCATTTCATTTTAACGAATTACTTGCCCGCATCGAAGCGCTACTGCGCAGAACGGTAAGGCTGCAAACTGAACCTGGGATACTCATTTATGCCGATCTTAAACTGAATACAGATAGTAAGATAGCTGAGCGTGCCGGGGCCGAAATTACCCTTACAGCCAAGGAATATGCCTTACTGGAACTTTTTATGCAGCACCCCAATAAAACACTCTCAAGAGACTATATAGCTGAAAAAGTTTGGGGGATCGACTTTGATACCAAAACCAATTTTATTGATGTGTATGTGAATTACCTTCGTAAAAAAATTGAGAAAGGCTTCCAAAGCAAACTGATCCATACTAATATTGGCATGGGCTATATACTGAAAGAGAAAGCAGGCTGATGAAGATCAAAAATAAGTTGGCACTCAATTTTTCGCTGATAACCGCGGGCATATTACTGGTTATTTTATCGGCTATCTTTTTAGTATTTTATTCGTTTGTGCGGAACGATTTTTATGGGCACCTGAATGACAGGGCCAAAGTTGCAGCACAATTATACCTCGAAGCAGATGAGATCTCTACAGATTCGCTGGGGCATGTACGGGAGCGTTATCTTGCTAAATTACCGGAAGAGCATATCGGCATTTATAATGAACATAATGAATCTTTTCTGGCTCATAAGCATTCGTACTGGACAGATAAGGTTATTGACCGTGTGCGCAGCAAAGAACATTTACAGTTTGCTGACGGCAACAGACAAACTGTGGGTATTTATTACCGGGACAACCAGGGTAACTTTGTGATTTTAGTGTCTGCGATTGATATAGGTAATAATGAGCAGCTGCTTGACATGGCCCGTATCATGTTCGTCGCCTTTATTATTATCAATGGCGGGGTGTTTTTTATTGGTCGCTGGTTTGCCCAAAGATCACTATCTCCTATAAACGATTTGATCCGTCAAATGCAGCGCATAACCGTAAATGACCTCCACGTAAGGGTGCATGAAAGCGGAGGTAAGGACGAGATCACAGAACTGGCCCGTAATTTTAACAGGCTACTGGAACATTTATATAACGCCTTTGAACTTCAGCAAACATTTGTAACCAATGCATCGCATGAGTTACGTACTCCTGTTACCAGCATCATGGGAGAAATTGAAGTTGGCTTAAATAAGGAGAGATCAGTAATAGAATACAGGCAGTTACTAATGTCGGTGCTGAGTGACGCTGAAAATCTAAACGATACTATTAGCAGTTTGATGGAACTTGCGCAGTCTGACATGGAATATACCCGTGCCAAATTGACCCCGGTTATGATCGATGAACTGATATGGGAAATACATTATTACTGGAACAATAAAAAAGCAAAAGGGAAACTTATAGTAGAAATGCAGCAGATGCCCGAAGATGCAAACCATTTAGTGATGATGGTTAGTAAGCCCTTACTGATCATTGCTTTAAATAACATCATTGGCAACGCTTTTAAGTTTTCTGGCGGTCAGCCGGTGGTTTGCGCACTAACTGTTGACGATAGTTTTATTAAAATAGATATCAGGGATTCGGGAATTGGTATCCCGGATGAAGATGTCAACAAAATATTCAACTCTTTTTACCGAAGCCCGAACGGGCGGAATTTTAAGGGCAGTGGCATTGGCTTATATGTTACCCAAAAGATCATTCAGCTTTTTGGCGGGACTATAACAGTGTCGCCAGCACATCCCGGAACCATCTTTTCATTGACATTCCCGCAGCAGGAAAATCTAATGTCGTTCTAATCCAGTTTTAATTCTTCTCTAATCTGACCTGTATAGTTTTGGATAAACAAATAAACTATGCACCGAAAATTTGTTATCGTTCTTTCTTCAATTCAACTATGGTGTATGGCTGTTTCAGGTGCTTGCGTTCAGGCGCAGGCACCCAACAGTGATACATTAAAGGTCAATATTAAGCAAATTGAAGAACAATTTTTAAAAAACAACCTCACACTTATTGCCGAAAAGTATAACATAGATAACGCAGCTGCTCAGGTCATAACTGCAAAACTATTTGCTAACCCCGATTTTAATTTCCAGAACGGGATCCTTAATGATACACATAATGCTTATAAGAACCAGTCGGTAGGTATTTCGCAATTATTCACCACAGCCGGCAAACGAAATAAAAATATACGTTTAGCTCAAATTGGAGTTGAACAGGCCAAATACCAGTTTTTTGATCTGTTGCGCACACTAAGATTTACCTTGCGAACTGATTTTTATACGATATACTATAATCAACAATCGGCCATTGTTTATGATTTGGAGATTAGCTCCCTAAAAAAGACACTAAGCTCATTTAAAGAGCAATATGCTAAAGGTAATATCGCCCAAAAAGAGGTATTACGCATCCAATCGCAACTTTACTCCCTTTTGGCCGAATACAATAGCCTGGTGTCAGGGATGGAAGTTACTCAAAGTGAGCTAAAGATGCTGATTAAAGCTTCACCTCAAAGTTACATTGTTCCGCTTGTTGATACTAGTCTTGTTAATACAATTTCTGCTACTACAATCCCTTATAGTAAGTTGCTCGATTCGGCATATGTAAATCGTTATGATCTTAAAAATGCAAGGATCACTGTTGATTACAACCAAACCAATTTAGCCTTGCAAAAGGCTATCGCGGTGCCCGACATTACTTTTTCTCTTGGATATGATAAATATGGTTCATTTAACAACAACTATGTAGGTGGGGGTATTGACTTTAACCTGCCCGTATTTAACCGTAACCAGGGAGGCATCAAACAGGCGCGTATCGCGATAGATCAGAGTAAGATACAACTGGAAAACCAACAAAATCAGGTAACCATGGACCTCGCCTCCTCTTACAAAGAGGCATTAAGGACCGAAGATCTGTATAACAGTTTTGACCCGGCTTTTAAAACGGATTTCACCCACCTCATTAATGAAGTGTATAAAAACTATTTGTTACGAAATATTGGTTTGTTGGAGTTTATCGATTTTTATGATTCTTTCAAAACAAATACCATTCAGCTCAATAATATCCAGCTCAACAAGATTACCTCGCTCGAGCAATTAAACTACGTTACAGGTACTCCTTTCTTTAATCAGCATTAAGATGAACTATTTATTAAAAAAGCATTGCTTGAAATGCGTGGCATCCGCATTGTTATTGATCAGTTTTAACTCATGCCACTCTGATAATGACACTGAACAGGCAAGACAGCCTTATACGTTGTCAGATTCTCTGAAGAGAATATTAGAAATTGACACCGTTAAGGTCCGCAATATCACCTATGCTATAAAGTTTAATGGAGTTGTTGATTTCAACACCGATAAAGTATCAAATATCTTCCCGCTGGTAAGTGGTATAGTACAAAACATTAATGCAATGCCTGGTGACTTTGTAAAGGCCGGCCAGGTATTGGGAATAGTAAAAAGCAGCGAAATGGCCAACTATTCTTCTTCGCTTAGCTCATCCGAAGCCGCCGTGCGCCTGGCCAAAAAGCAGCTGGAGCAGCAACAGGACCTTTATAAAAGTGGCATGGCATCTAAAGTAGATATTACCGCGGCCGAAGTTAATTATGAACAGGCTGCGGCTGCAAAAACAGCAGCACAGCGTGTGCTGATAGTGAATGGCAACAATACCGGTGGCGATTATTTTATCAATTCGCCCATTGACGGTTTCCTGGTACAGAAAAATGTAACTAACGGCATGGCAATCCGGCCTGATAATTCGGCCCCTATGTTTACAGTGTCAAACCTTAAAAATGTATGGGTAGAGGCTAATGTATATGAGGAGAACGTGAGTAAAGTTCATGAAGGAGACGAAGCCGATATTTCAACCATATCATATCCCGATAAAATTTTTAAAGGTAAGGTGAACAGGTTAATGAACGTGATTGATCCCAATACCAAAGTAATGAAGATGAGGGTAATTATAGATAACCCCGACTTTATGTTAAAGCCGCAGATGTTTGCTACAGTAACCATCAATAACACAGAAAAAGATAAAGCAATTTCGGTAACCAGCAGCGCGCTCATCTTTGACCACAGCCAGTACTACGTTGTTATTTTAAAGGGGGACAAAAATGTAGAACTGCGCCAGGTGGAAGTTATCAGCACCAATGGAAAAACGGCATTCATTAAAAACGGAGTTAATGTCGGTGAACGGGTAATTGCTTCAAAAGCAATCCTGATATATGGATCATTAAACAGTTAATTACCAATTATTCTCAAAAATGACTAAGCTCCTTAAGCGGATCATCGGGTTCTCATTAAAAAACAGGATCCTTATACTATTCCTTGCTGTTATACTCGTTGTAGCAGGTGTTATCACCTTCATTCAAATGCCTATCGAAGCGTTTCCTGATGTAACCAATACCGAAATCGATATCATTACACAATGGCCCGGACAAAGTGCCGAGGAAGTGGAAAAACTCGTAACTATCCCCATTGAGATAGCGCTAAACCCGGTACAGAAAAAGGTGAGTCTGCGCTCAACTTCCATTTTTGGCTTAAGCTATGTGAAGGTGATTTTTGATGATGGCATCAAGGACCCGGAAGCCAGGCAACAAGTAATGTACCTGCTAAATAATGCTACTTTACCGGCAGGCATAACGCCCTCGGTACAGCCGCCGGTAGGGCCGACCGGCGAAATTTTCAGGTATACGCTCAGGAGTAAGGTACGTGATGTAAGGGAGCTTAAAACTATCCAGGATTGGTTAATTGACAGGCGACTGCGGTCTATCCCGGGCATTGGTGATATCAGTAGTTTCGGCGGCAAGACCAAAACCTATGAAATCACTGTTGATCCTGAAAAACTGGCAACGCTGAATATTACACCATTAGATGTTTTTACTGCCGTTCAGAAAACCAACATCAACGTTGGCGGCGACATGATCATTCAAAACAACCAGGCTTTTGCTGTAAGGGGCTTAGGACTGCTTAATGATATCAACGAGATCCGTAATATCATTGTAAGCAATAACAACGGCGTTCCGGTGCTTGTGAAAGATGTGGCACACGTTGAAATTTCAAATTTACCAAGACTGGGATGGGTAGGCCGAAGCGACGCCGTGATCAAAAATGGAAAACGTACCGTTAATGATGATGCCGATGCCGTAGAAGCTATTATTGTTATGCGCAAAGGCGAAAATCCAACAGAAGTAGTTAACGCTTTAAAGGCCGAAGTTGATAAGCTTAATAACGATATCCTGCCCGCCGACACCAAAATTGTTCCATATTACGATCGTACCAACCTGATTGATTATGCTACGCATACTGTATTACATAACCTTATTGAGGGCATTTTACTGGTAACATTGCTGGTATCACTGTTTATGTTTAACTGGCGCACTACTCTTATCGTATCTGTTATCATTCCGTTGGCTTTATTGTTCGCCTTTATCTGTCTGCACCTGATGGGAATGTCGGCCAATCTATTATCGCTTGGTGCCGTGGATTTTGGGATCATCATAGACGGAGCTGTGGTAATGGTGGAAGGAATGTTCGTTATCCTTGATCATAAAGCTGTTGAACTGGGGATGGAACGCTTCAACAAGATAGCCAAAATGGGGCTGATCAAAAACAATGGTGCTGCTTTAGGCAAGGCCATTTTTTTTGCCAAGCTAATTATCATAACCGGTTTGTTGCCCGTTTTCGCATTTCAAAAAGTTGAAGGAAAGCTATTTTCCCCCCTGGCGTATACGCTTGGTTTTGCCTTGCTGGGCGCTTTGATTACTACGTTAACATTGGTTCCGGTACTAATCAGTCTGTTATTGCGTAAAAATGTTCATGAAAAACATAATCCTTTTGTACATAAGCTTACAGCATTTATGCTGGGTGGGTTTGTTAAATCTTTCAGATTTAAAGAGATCGTAGTAACAGTATCGTTGATAGCGATGGTTGTTGGTTTATTCTCCTTTAAATTTTTAGGCAGCGAGTTTTTGCCCGAACTGGATGAAGGTGCAATATGGTTGCGGGTACAATTGCCTTATAGTGTTTCCCTCGATCAGTCGATTGAAACGGCCCGGCAGGTGCGAAAAATATTAATGGAGTTTCCACAGGTACAGTACGCAGTTTCTCAAACGGGGAGGCCGGATAACGGGACTGACGTAGCGGGTTTTTACAACAATGAATTTGACGTATTGATGTATCCGGAGGAAGATTGGAAACCTAAAATAACCAAGGAGCAATTGATTAAACAGATGAACGCGCGATTATCCAAACTGCCGGGAGTTGATCTGAATTTCTCGCAGCCTATCAGCGATAACGTGGAAGAAGCAGTATCCGGTGTAAAAGGATCGATTGTTGTAAAGGTTTATGGCGATTCTCTTAACTATATGGAGTCCAAAGTAAACGACGTTTTCCGCATATTGAAAGACGTAAAAGGGATTGAAGATTTGGGAGTGCTAAAAAGCGTTGGTTTACCCGAGTTGGATATACAGCTCAATCAACAAAAGATGGCGCAGTACGGCGTGGCAACAGCCGATGCAAATTCGGTTATTGCTATGGCCATTGGTGGGCAGGCGGCTTCAACTTTATATGAGGGGGTACGGACATTTGATATCCGGGTCCGTTTCCCGGAAGCTTTCAGGCGTACACCCGCGGATATTGGCAACCTGATGGTTCCAACGCAAAGCGGAGCTAAAGTGGCTATTAAACAAATTGCCGACATCACACAGAAAACAGGCCCATGCCTGATATTCAGGGATGAAAATGAACGTTACGCTACCCTTAAATTTTCTGTGCGCGGTCGGGATATGGGTAGCACCATTGCCGAAGCCAGACAAAAGGTTGATGCCCAGGTAAAATTAGATCGCGGTTATCATATGGCCTGGCAGGGCGATTTTGAGAACCAGCAGCGGGCTCAAAAAAAACTAACCCAGGTAGTGCCAGTCAGTTTGATACTGATTTTCGGTTTATTGTTCATCATGTTCGGTAATGTAAAAGATGCTGCATTGGTATTCCTTAATGTGCCGTTTGCCATTGTGGGTGGTATTATCGCCTTGTTTTTAACGGGCACTAATTTCAGTATTTCGGCTGGTATCGGTTTTATAGCTTTGTTCGGGATCTGCATCCAGGATGGCGTGTTGTTGATCAGTATTTTTAAACACAACCTCGAAAACTTAAAGGGGAGCACCCAAACTGATTTGTATACGGCCATTAAACTCGGCGTCAACTCCAGGATCAGGCCTGTGATGATGACGGCACTGATGGCCGCTATCGGTTTGTTCCCCGCTGCTATTTCGCACGGTATAGGTTCTGAAAGCTCCAGGCCTTTGGCTCGCGTTGTTATCGGGGGTATTTTATGCGCCATGCTGTTTAGCTTATGGGTTTTTCCATTGATTTTTGGTTGGGCTTATCGGAAATTAAAGAACAGCTGATTGATGCCATTTTGTGGATATTTAAATTAGCTTGACATATTTTGTTCCATGATAAAAAACACGTTATAAATTCGAACCACTTATTAAATCAAATGCAGCATCTGTGTTCGTTACAACACTTTTAGCGATTTTCTAACTGGGTGGAATTCGAACCATTTTTTGGAGCAAATGCGACAACATTTGAGCTCATTACAATATTTTCAAGATCCCTGACTGGGTGGAATTCGAACCAACTACTATAACAAATGCGTCTTTTAAGCGAACTAAAGCACTTTTAATGATCCCCTGACTGGGCAGAATTCGAACCACTTAATTGACCAAATACGTGTTTTAAGCGAATTAGAACACTTTTAACGATCCTTGGCTGTGCGCTTTTCGAACCGCACAGTTTATGGTTCGAGTCCTGACTGGGCTCCAACCCTCCTTTTAACCAGCCAAACGCATAAAATCACTGATAAAAGAGTTCGAGCAGTTTCCCCTACGGGCCACCAAAATGCCATATCCCCACTTTTCAAATATGTGCCTATAGAGGCAAATAAAAAAGCATACCCTATCATCATCTTGATAACATTAAATGAGCCTGTTATCTGCCTTTTTTGTCGTAATTGGAAATCACTAAAATGTCATTATGCAATAATGCACATGGTTATCAGAAACGGACAGGTTATTCACATCTGTAGCCATATGCTGATTAGCATGGCTACCGTAATATGGTATTCCCTTAATTCCAGTTTCAATATTTTTAAAGCTTTTCCAATATGCTTTTCCACTGTTTTAACGGAGATAGCCATTCGCTCACTGATTTCACGGTACGACAAGTGTTCATAACGGCTTAATTCAAATGCCTGGCGGCACTGCGGTGATAAATTACAGATAACGGCATTTAATCTCTCCTGGATCTCGTTGGCATAAAATTGCTCCGATAAACTTTCATCACCTACAGTTGTGTTTAGTTGAGAAAACACTTCAACATGCCTTTGCCTGATTTGCTGAGCGCGCCACTCGTGCAAAATTTTATTTCTTAAAAGCGCATTTAAAAAAGCACCGATTTCCTGGCCTGCGTCGAGTTCATAACGTTTCCGCCACAGGTCAACAAAAACGTCCTGTACTATTTCTTCAACAACTTTATCATCCTGTATTTTACGAAATCCGGATTTACAAAGGGCCGAAAAATAACGCAGGTAAAGTAATTTAAAGGCCGCAACATCACCATCGCGTATCATTTCGAGCAATTGACTGTCTGTAAAATCAGTTGTACGCGGCACTTTTGGAAATAATTGGTTTTACAAATCAAATAAATTTAAAGGTAATTTAAAGTTTTTTTTTGAGGTATATGGGGGTAACGCCGTTTTGATGCAATAAGTTATTAAAAGCACCAATTATGAACGACGATAAGCTCAACCAACTTATCGCAAAATATTTAGCAGGCCAGTGTACCCCTTTCGAAAAGCGAGAAGTTGAACGCTGGTATGACCAATATGATGCAGGCGATAAGAAATACCGTAACGACGACACAGAAGCGATGCAAGCCTCTGCTGAACGATCATTTGAGGAGCTGAGCAAACGCCTTTCTTTATCAACACCAACTCGCCGGACTCAAATAAGGCCGACCAGGCCGGTAATTAAAGTATGGCTGGCTGCAGCTTCTGTACTGCTGATCATTTCATTTGGAAGTTATTTTTTATTCAGGCAACATACTAAACCACAATTAACCGCCAATCAGCAATCATCCACTATAAAGCCCGGCTCCAACAAAGCCATATTAACCCTGCCCGGAGGCAAACAAATTAACCTTACCGATGCCGGTAACGGCGTGCTGGCTAAAGCCGGAAGCATTAGTATTACCAAATCAGCCAATGGCCAGCTTATTTACACAGCTGCCAGGCAGGATGCTCCTGCCAACACGGAAAAAATTGAATACAATACTTTAACTACACCTCGTGGCGGGCAATTCCAGGTGATACTGCCTGATGGATCGCGGGTTTGGCTCAATTCGGCCTCTTCAATTATATATCCTACGGCATTTACCGGCAAAACAAGGGCGGTAAAATTGCAGGGCGAAGCATACTTTGAAGTAGCAAAAAACAAGCAAAAACCTTTTATAGTTACCGCTAATAATGTAGACGTAAAAGTATTGGGTACACATTTTAATGTTACGGCCTACAGCGATGATGCGGCTATTACAACGACGTTGCTGGAAGGTTCGGTACGCTTGAGTAAAGGTTCATCAAACGCCCTTCTTACTCCTGGTTTACAAGGCATTGCCCTCCATAATCAGAACAACATTTCAACCCAAAAAGCCAACATCGAGCAGGTAATGGCCTGGAAAGAAGGCTATTTTGTTTTTGACGACCTCAGCATAAAAGAAGTGATGAAAATAGTTTCCCGCTGGTATGATGTTGAGGTAAGCTACCGCGGAAGTGTTGAGAATAAAAAATTTGGCGGTACCATATCCCGTTACAAAAACATTACCGAACTGCTTGATAACATGAGCCAGTCCGGTGGTATCCATTATCAAATTGAAGGAAGGAGGATTTTATTGACTAACTAAGCTTACTAACCATAGGCTATCTGACAAAATAGCCGGAAGCGTACCACCGCCTCCGGCAACAGTTTGGAAACTGTTGTTAGATACCCGCAAATGATCATCGTTCAAACAACCAATTTTCTGATTAACCTAACATTCAAATGTATAAAAAATATACTGCATTGAGATGCGGGCGCATGTCCCGTATTGCCCCTAAATTATTATTGATCATGAAACTGTCATTCTTTTTGTGTCTGATATCCTTTATGCAGGTAAGCGCGGCTTCAATGGCGCAAAAAATCAGCATCGACAAAAACAATGGCTCACTTCGTGAAGTGCTTAACGATATCCACCGTCAAAGCGGCTATAGTGTTTTTTATGATGTTGACCTCATTAAGAACGCCAGACCTTTAACGCTTCATGTAAAAAACGCATCACTTGAAGATGTGCTGAAAGCTTGTTTCACTAATCAGCCCTTCAATTACAGAGTCAACCAAAAAACAATCGTTGTTATCCCCAAACCTGTTACAGCATCGTTGCCCCAGGTTGAAAAATCCGATCAGCCGACTCCTGCAGCGCAAACTATTACAGGTGTGGTTACCAGCCCCAAAGGTGAAACACTGATAGGTGTTACCGTGAAATTAAAAGGCTCCAATGTAGCCGCAGTAACAGGTGCTGATGGTAAGTATTCGATCAAATTAACCGAATTAAAGGGAACGCTTGTATTCTCGTACATAGGCTATGTTACCAAAGAAATTGACATCAATAACCAAACTGTTATAAACGTGACCCTCACAGAACAGGAAAAATCACTTAATGATGTGGTAGTGATCGGCTATGGAACACAGAAAAAGACAAGTGTGACTGGAGCTATCTCATCTGTTAAAGGCGACATATTAACCGAAGCACCTGTTGCGTCGATTGAACAGGGGATGTCTGGTCGCCTTTCAGGGGTACAGGTGAAGCAAAGTTCAGGGCAGCCGGGTGCAGGGATCAGTATCCAGATCAGGGGCGCAGCTTCTATAGCCGGCGGAAACGAACCTTTATATGTGATTGATGGATTACCACAGTTCAATTCAGATGTCAGAACTGCCAATGGCCTAAATTCCATTAATCCAAATGACATCGAATCGATCGAAGTACTGAAAGATGCCGCTGCTACCTCTATTTACGGATCACGCGCAGCGAACGGCGTTGTGCTGGTAACTACTAAAAAAGGGAAATCAGGTACAGCAAAAGTAACTTTCGATACTTATTTCGGAGTGCAGAACGTCAGGAAAAAGCTGCCGTTAATTGATGCAACCGCCTTTAAAGCTTATACGACAGACTTTATTAACGGTGCGGCTAATTTTTCAGCAGCTGCGAAAACTACTTATTTAAATGATTTGGCCAACATAGGCGGCGGGGCAAATACAGACTGGCAAAATGAAACGATGCGCACAGCGCTGAACCAAAGTTACAATCTCGGGATTTCCGGGGGCAGCGACAATAACCAGTATTTCATATCAGCCAATTTCAACGACCAGAATGGGATCATCAAAAAATCTGATTTCGGCCGCTACGCGTTGAGAATGAACCTGAATA
>NZ_DASVOB010000255.1:0-2972 GCF_036383575.1 Mucilaginibacter sp. | reverse complement strand
AACATTTGAGGATGAAACAATAACCTACCGGCAGCTTAATGATAAAGCTAACAGCCTGGCAAAGTACCTGCAGGCTCAGGGTGTAAAAACCGAAACCATAATACCAATTTGCACCGAGCGCAGCATAGAAATGATCATTGGCATACTGGGAGTGATGAAAGCCGGTGGAGTGTACGTGCCTTTTGATCCGGAGTACCCGCAGGACCGTATCGATTATATGTTGAAAGATACTAAAGCTGGTTTGGTAGTTAGCAGCAGTACTTGCAGTAACAAATTTGCAAAAGCAAATATTAAGGTAGTTGAACTTGATAGGCATTGGGCAGAAGTTGAAAAGTATGACAATGCAGACCTAAACGCATCGGTTAATGCCGGGCAGCTTGCTTATATCATTTATACATCAGGTTCAACCGGCAGGCCAAAAGGGGTAATGATTGAGCACCGCGGTGTAGTTAATCTCGTATTGGCTTATAAACGTGATTTGAACCTGAAGCATGGTACCAGATTCCTTCAATTTGCATCTTTTGGCTTTGATGCCTCATGCGTAGAGATCTTTAGTACACTTTTAACCGGTGGCTGCTTGGTAATGTGCAGCAAAGAATCGCTTTTATCTGCCGATAGCTTTGAACAGCTTTTAACCAGGCAGCAGATCGAGATAGCTATATTGCCGCCGGCTTTTCAGCCGTTTGTTGAAAATGTACCCGATACGCTCAAAATCATTATATCTGCAGGCGAAGCATTAAATGAAGCAACAGGGAAGCTTATCCAATCTAAAGGGATAACATTGGTTAACGGCTACGGGCCAACCGAATGTACTGTATGTGCATCGCAAACGCATAATCCGATAAGGTCCGACAGTATTATCACTATAGGGAAACCGATAGATAACGTAAAGATCTATATCCTGAATAAAGAAAACCAATTAAGCCCGGTAGGGGTAACCGGGGAGATCTGTATTGGGGGTATCCAGGTGGCGAGGGGATATTTGAATCAGCCAGCATTAACAAACGAAAAATTCATAAAAGATCCGTTTTCTGACGATGCAGGCGCAAAGCTATACCGCACCGGTGATTTAGGACGCTGGCTGGCTGATGGTGATATTGAATATCTTGGTCGCATGGACGACCAGGTAAAGATCAGGGGCTTCCGTATTGAGTTGGGCGAGATCGAAAATGTATTGCTTCAAGGCGGATTGGTATCACAGGCCATTGTGTTATCCAAACCCGATGTTAACGGTGTAAACCGGCTGATAGCCTATGTAACAACCGAAGGAATTTATGATAAACAGGCCCTGACATCGTACCTTATAGCTCAATTACCTGAGTATATGGTGCCTAAATTATGGGTGCTGCTTGATAAATTCCCGGTAACAACACATGGCAAAATTGATAAACGTGCGCTGCCTGATGTTGATATGGCCGAACAGTTAACCTATAACTATGTAGCGCCGCGCAATAAAATAGAAGAAGGGCTGGCGACAATATGGCAACGGCTTTTAGGGATCGACAGGATCAGTATCCATGATAACTTTTTTGAGCTGGGTGGCCATTCGATATTAGCTATGCGGTTGATAGCAGCAGTAAAGAACGAGATGTCAATTAACATTACGATTAGGGACCTGTTTCTTCATCCAACAATTGCCAAACTTTACCGCAGATCGCAAAATCAAAATATCGATCTCACGCAATCGCTTATCCCTATAAAAACCACAGGTAATAAAACACCGCTTTACATTGTTTGCGGGGCCGGTGGTACAGCGTTTAAATTCAAGGAGTTTGTAAAACTGCTTGACGCTGAGCAGCCTGTTTATGGATTGCAGCAACCTTTACACATCAATAATCCAGCTGACTTTCCGGATACTATTGAGGGGATTGCTGAAAGATATGTAACAGAAATGCTGTTAGATAATCCTTATGGCCCATATGCGTTAGCCGGGCATTGCCTTGGAGGTATGATAGCCGTTGAAATGGCCGGTCAGCTTCAGGCTATGGGCAAAAAAATATCAATGCTTGCTATGTTTGATGCCGATGCAAAGCCATTGGTAGATGTAGTTGCCGATGCTGGTCAACATAACAATAACCTGCCATCATTGGTTAAAAGATCTGTTTCGGTAATATCTACTAAATTGAAATTTGAGATCTTCCTGTTGATGAAGCACCCTAAACAAGCCCTGATGTATAAGGTACGGAAAATAGGCCCGCTGTTTAGCAATACCGAATCAAAGCTGGCAAATATTGATCAGGATATTTTTGACAAGATCACCCTGCAGATAAAAACAGCGGCAGACAAATACCAGATAAAGCCTTACAATGGCGAGATAGTTTTATTTAACGCCACGCAGCAGTACTATTTTATTGATAGGGTTAATAAGATCATTTACAAGGAACTGGAAGTTAATTCTGAAAACAAGCACGCCTGGAAAAACTATGCCCAATCAATTAAAATTCATGAGGTTAAGGGCGAACACTCGACAATTTTTGACGAGTTAAATGCAAGGGAGTTTTCTGAAATATTACAGCATTATTTAGGTTAACAGATCACAAAAAGCATGGGATTAACAGTTCGGGACAGATTGGTTGCATACCGTAATCTTCCAAAGTTTTTTAGCTTGGTTTGGAAAGTTAGCCCCCGGTTAACTTTAACTAATACCCTGATCAGGCTTCTGCAGGCAATTATTCCGCTTGGCTTGCTTAATGTTGGTAAGTATATAATTGATGAGGCCATTGCTATAACCCACAACAGGGCCTTGCCATATGATCATCTCTGGAAATTAGTTGCCATTGAGTTTGTGCTGATCCTGTTGTTAATTATATTGGGAAAGATCACCTCGCTTATCGATGAACTTTTAGGCGAACGCTTAACAAACGATACTACCGACATGATCATGGAGCACGCTGCAAAGCTGGACCTGGTACAGTTTGAAAACTCGCAGTTTTATGATAAGCTGGAAAGGGCAAGGCAGCAAACTACGGGCC
>NZ_DASVOB010000254.1:0-17548 GCF_036383575.1 Mucilaginibacter sp. | reverse complement strand
AGCTCCAAATATAAACCCGACGATGCTCCCGACGCTTGCGAAAATTGGTTTGTCATGATCAACGCACCTGCCAATACCGGGCAGGACTGGGATGTGCTGATAGCTGAAGCTCGGGAAAACATATTGAACAAGTTAAGTCGCCTGCTGGGCGAAGACATTGGCGGACTGATAGCCAATGAAAGCATCCTTGATCCACGGAGTATAGAAAGCCGCACATCCTCGTACCAGGGTTCGCTGTATGGTACCAGCTCCAACAGTCAGTTTGCTGCATTTTTGAGGCATGCCAATAAATCGTCGAAAATAAAAGGTTTATATTTTTGCGGTGGAAGTGTGCACCCGGGAGGAGGGATCCCGCTTTGTTTGCTATCGGCAAAAATAGTGAGCTCATTGATAGACTAAGGTGTATCGCCCAATATTCTAAGTCGATGGATAAGCTGCACCAGAGGTGCAAAAGGTTTGCAACTAATAAGGGAGATTGGCTACAGATGGTGTCTTAATCGCGTTATCTCAGAAAGTGTTTAAATTTAATTGTTTTAAAATGTACAGACGCACCACATGCGTCTCCCGCATGCAAATTCATGAAGTTAATGACTTACAAAGCGACTTGTTCTTTAGGAGACGCATGTGATGCGTCTCTACATAAAAACCTCCCAATCAAAATTTAGACAGCTCCTTAGAAGGATAAATACATAATTTTTAGGAGATATAATTTTATCAATTATTTTGCAGATATTGCGATGCTGGTATTCTTTCGCCTGTAAACCAACAGGCTACCGGTAGTTTTAGTGCAAAAAACCAATTATAACAAGATATGACAATTAAGAATGTTTACTTATTACTTGCCGGACTTCTATTGGCCGGTTTTACTTCATGCAAGAAGAAAGACGTTTTGCCGGGCAATTCCGGGAACGTTCCCGGTGATACAGTTGTGAACACAGGGAAGGCCTTACCTGCTGGAGCGAAGGACGGCGTTACCTTTATCAATTCGGGTAAATCGGTTATTTTTAACCTGTACGCGCCCGGCAAAAAATCGGTGTCCGTTATCGGCGATTTTAACGGATGGGACGCCAATGATACCAAAGCTGTAATGAACAATACGCCCGATGGTAAACGCTGGTGGATACAGATCGATAATATAGACCCGGCCACCGAATACGGCTACCAATTTTATATCGATAAATCATTAAAAGTGGCCGATCCATACACGGAGAAGGTACTCGATCCCGATAATGATTCATACATATCCTCAGATACATATCCCAACTTAAAGAAATATCCAACTGGGAAAACCACAGATAACGTAAGCGTTTTCCAGGCTAACCAGCCTGCGTATAGCTGGAAAAACAGCAGCTTTACCCGCCCGGATAAAAAGAACCTGGTTGTTTATGAATTATTAGTGCGCGATTTTATTGATGCACATAACTATCAAACGCTTACGGATACGTTGAAATACCTGTCGAATTTGGGTGTTAACGCCATTGAACTGATGCCTTTCAATGAGTTTGAAGGCAACCTTTCATGGGGCTACAATCCGTCGTTTTACTTTGCACCTGATAAGTATTACGGTACTAAAAACGCCTTGAAAGCCTTTATTGATGAATGCCATTCGCGTGGTATTGCGGTGATCCAGGATATGGTACTTAACCATTCGTTCGGCCAATCGCCTATGGTGCAAATGTATTTCAATACAACAGCAGGCAAACCTGCCGCCAACAATCCATGGTACAATGTTGACCCAACACACCCTTATAATGTGGGTTACCAGTTTAACCATGAAAGCGCCGATACCAAATATTTTGTGAAGAACGTGCTCAAATTCTGGATGACAGAGTATAAGATCGATGGTTTCCGTTTCGATCTTTCCAAAGGTTTTACGCAGGTTAACTATGGCACGTCTGATGCTGCGGTAGGGCCATGGGGGCAATATGATGCCAGTCGTGTGGCTATCTGGAAGGATTATAATAACTACATCAAAAGCATCGACAATAATAATTTTTACGTGATACTGGAGCACTTTGCAGCTAATCAGGAAGAGAAAGAACTTGCCGGCGAAGGCATGATGCTTTGGAATAACCTTAACTACAATGCCAACGAAGCAACCATGGGCTGGTTAACCAACTCCAACTTCCAGGGTTTGTTTTATGATCAGCATACGTTTACCCAGCCTTATAACCTGGTGAGCTATTTTGAAAGCCATGATGAAGAACGCCTGCAGTTTAAGAACGAGAGTTATGGCAATGCCGCTGGCAGCTACAATGTAAAAGATAAAAACACAGGTCTTGCGCGTGAGGAAATGGCAGCAGCGTTCCTGTTCTCCGTACCGGGCCCTAAAATGTTATGGCAGTTTGGTGAGCTTGGTTACGACGTAAGCATTGACCAGGGCGGCCGCACCAGCAATAAACCAATTTACTGGAACTACAATACCGACCCTAACAGGAGGCATTTATACAGCATTTATTCAAAAATGATTAAGATGAAGGAAAAGAATGCCGTATTTGCTTCAACCAATTACACGAAAAGTCTTGACGGTGCAATTAAAACCATACAGTTAAAAGATGCCAGCGCGGATGTAGAGGTGGTTGGTAATTTTGACGTGGTGGCGCAAACCGGCAGTATCAGTTTTCCTGCCATCGGTACCTGGTATGATAACATTAGTAAAACTACTATTAATGTAACATCATTGCCATATTCCATGACGCTGCAACCCGGCGAATATCACGTTTACAGCAGTGTTGCATTGCAACAATAATGGCGTTAAAACACTAAGTGTTAAGGCTTCCGGATGAAAGGAAATGCGGTTTCCATACGTGGATTCTTAACAGGTGATCATGCCCCTTAAAACTATAAGTGTGTAATGGCCTTATTTTTAATTGATTATTGATTATTAAATGTTACCTTTGTATAATTAAATAAAAATATAATGCAAGGAACAGTAAAATTCTTTAATGAAACCAAAGGTTTCGGATTTATTACACCAACTAACGGTGGCGCCGAAGTTTTTGTACACGTCTCAGGCCTGATCGACACTATCCGTGAAAACGATAGCGTTACCTACGATGTAGAGCAAGGCAAAAAAGGCTTAAATGCGGTAAATGTAAAAGTAGGTTAAACTATCAATTATATAAAAATCGTACAGCATCTGTTCAGTAATGAGCAGATGCTTTTTTTATGCAATAAACATTTGATGATTGAAGTAATATCGTCGTCAGGCAATAAGTATTTTATACATTAAGCTAATCTTCCTGTTTGCGAAATGCTTTTAAATTAAATGGTCAACAGGAGGCTCCGATGGAGCCTTTATTTAAGAAGGGATTTCTGCCTATAAACATGGGACTCCTACGGAGTTTAGCATACTGTAAATACATAACGGGATTATCTCAAAATATGTAAACTTTTTTTCGGACGAGACAAAGCGTGCAAACAGAACTCCATAGGAGTACCATGTTTGTAGTATTGTTTAAAAGTTTAGATTGGCTCCGTAGGTGCCCCCTTTTTAAGGATTCTTTTTAACCGTTAATTGAGGATCTTCTTAGGCCAAAACAGGCTTCACCATCTGTACCAGGGCATCAATAAACTTAGGTGCATCATTCAGACTTTCTACTAACTGAACGTGTTCGCCGCCCAGGGCTTTAAACTCATCGCCATATTCGGTAGTTACTTCATATACGGTTTCAAGGCAGTCGGCCACAAAAGCAGGGCAAAATACCAGGAGGCGTTTTTTACCTTCATTGGCCAATTTAGCTACAATTTCGCTGGTGTAAGGCTGCACCCATGGATCATTACCGAGGCGCGACTGAAAACAAATGGTATATTTCTCCCTTGGGATGCCCAATTTTTCGGCAATTAGCTTCGCCGTATGATGCGATTGTGCGGAATAACAGAACCTGTTAGCATCAGTAAGCGTTTCGCAGCAACCTGACGATTTAAGGCAATGATTATGCGTGTGATCGGCTTTGATCAGTTGCCTTTGCGGCAACCCGTGAAAGCTGAACAGGATATGGTCGTACGTATCGGGATTGTATTTTTGCGCGTTATCGGCAAAGGTTTCGATCATCAGCTCATTATCATGAAACGAGTTGATGAAAGTGATATTTGGCGATGTTGGCCATTGACCAACAATACCCATCACTTTTTCGTAAACCGAACCTGTACTGGCTGAAGCATATTGCGGAAACAAGGGGATCACCTGGATACTTTCAACAAGTGCTGCTTTCAGTTTTTCCAAAGCCGATTCGATAGACGGGTTTTGGTAACGCATAGCCAGCTCAACCATATATTCATCGCCAAGGCGCTGCTGCAAAGCCTGCTGTTGTAAAACGCTGTAGTGTAATAGTGGCGAGCCTGTTTTGGGATCCCAGATCGCCTGGTATAATTTGGCTGATTTTGGTGCCCTGAAAGGAACAATAAGGCCTTTAACTAAAAGGGTACGTGAAAAGGCTCCGATGTCAATAACCCGCGGATCCATCAAAAACTCATTCAAATAACGCTTTACATCTGCTGTACTTGGGCTATCCGGGGTGCCCAGGTTAACCAGTAAAATTCCTTTTTTAGCCATAACTGTAGGGTGCAAAAATAATAAAAAATGCCCCGTAACTTATGACGTTGGTCATTATTTACAAATAAATGAGTGTAGGTATCGTTTATACTCCTGCCATTTATACTCCCGTCATTGCGAGGCACGAAGCAATGACGGGAGGTGAGTTACGAATTGGTTAATTCCTTCTCATCATTTGGCAACGGGGCCTTCCATAACCGCCACCACGGCACACCCGGCGATTCATGATGCTCATAATGATACCCAAAAAAGTAGCAGCTAAAAAAGGCGGCAAGATGGTTCCGGCGCTGGCTCCGGGCAAAATGCCGGTTGTCATGTTCTCCTTTATGGGGTTGATAAGTGCCGAAGTAAAACAACTGTAAGGTGCTTAACAATGAAGGTGCTACCCAAAACATAATGAGGTTTGGCTGAGGGATCCAAATCTTTAGGATATTGAAAATAACAGCCATTACCACAATTTGCCATATCGACAAATAATTGCGGATAAACTGCACGTACCAGGCAAAAAAAGTACCCTGGTGATAGTCAGGGTCATCGTGAGTGTGTACGTGAATATGATGCTTATGGTGCTTGGTATATAATTGCGGGTACCAGAAGGAGGCATACAAAAAAGTACTCAGGTAACCAACAAAATCATTTAAACCCTTGTTTGGTGAAACGGTGCCATGCATAGCGTCATGCGCGGTAATGAACAATCCAGTGTACAGGTGCATTTGTACAAGCATGAATACATAAACAAACGGATCAGCAAAATTGAAATGCCATTGCATCAGCAATATAATGCTTGTTGCCCAGCAGCCAATTACCAGTGCGGCTACAAACAAACCGGTATGTGAGGGGCTTTTTTGCATGTTACAGTATTACAGCAAAAAGCGTGCTGTTATAAACTTTCAAGCGCGGCTTTCACTTTCTGCATCAGCCACATGGGGGTTGATGTAGCGCCGGCTATACCAACGGTATCGTTTGGTGCAAACATGTTTTTGTCCAGCTCGTCGGTTGATGATATGAAGTAGGTGTTGGGGTTATGTTTGCGGCATACTTCAAACAGCACCTTACCGTTTGATGATTTTTTGCCCGATACAAAAACGATCTTATCAAAGCGTGTCGCGAATTTGGGCAGGTCTTTATCGCGGTTACTTACCTGTCGGCAAATGGTATCGTTGGCTTTAAGGGCATATCCGCGCGAAATAAGCTCATCCTTCACCGAGTAAAATTTATCCATACTCTTGGTGGTTTGGCTGTACAGCGTGATATTATGCGGAAGCTCTACATTGTCCAATTCTGCAATATCCTGGAAAACTATCGCTTCATCATTGGTTTGTCCTTGCAGGCCAACTACTTCAGCATGGCCGTGCTTACCAAAAATCAGGATCTTCTCGTTCGAATCGTATGAGGTTTTGATGCGGTTTTGCAGCTTAAGCACTACCGGGCATGAGGCATCAATAAGGGTGATATTGTTTTCTAAGGCTGTACGATAAGTATCGGGAGCTTCGCCATGGGCGCGAATAAGTACTTTTTCGTTGTGCAGATCTTTAAGCTGGCTATGCTCAATAATGCGCAGGCCTCTCGCTTTCAGGCGTTCAACCTCTTCATCATTGTGCACAATATCGCCAAGGCAGTACAGGTAGCCGTCTTCCTCTAAGATCTCTTCGGCCATATCAATGGCATAAACTACCCCGAAGCAAAAGCCCGAATCCTGGTCAATAGTAACCTTTAACTGATAATCTCCCATGGTGCTGCAAATTTACGGCAAAAATAACCGTTGATTGTAATGATTGCGTTGATTTCGCTGATTTTTATATCGATAGATATCTGATCGCCTTTTCAATATTTAAAGTTTAACACCGCAAAAAATACCGTTGATTGTGATGATTGCGTTGCTTTCGCTGATTTTTATGTTGACAACTATTGTTAGTACACCAAATTCAAAACTGCAAAAAAAACAAACTGGGCAATCAGCAGCGCCGGGGCAACAATGCTTTGCCGTTTAAATTTAAAATGCTCAAATATAAAAAGCAGCAATGCGCTCAGTAAAAACCAGCAAACATAGTTTTTGAAAGGAATTCCGGCATCCAGCCAGTGCCAGTAATCAAAATGTATTGCAATAGGCTCAATCAACACATCGAGCAGCGTTAGAATAATGGCCCCCGAAAATATTCTTACCAACATGTTTTTTAAACGGCTTCTCTGCAGGGTAACACCGGCAGCATAAATGAGCAGGAACCAATTCACCCCGATCATCAAGGGGATCTCAAATAGTTTGGTGCCCAGCGTTTCGCCGTAACGGTAATGGCCAAAGATCCAGCCCGTATGAACGCCGGTATATTCGGCTACAAAACCGATCAGGAAAATAGTTAGTGCAAATACAAGAAACCTGCCATCTAACGTATCGTAACTGTAAACAACCACGGCCAACATCAATAATAAATGCCATGGCACCAGCGCTATAAATAGTACTGTTAAAGATGGAACCATAAAACCTATCAGGCCCACAAGGTGAAACAACAGGATGATCGTTATGCAAACCCTGTTGTTCTTGGATATAGCAATATGGGCTATTGCGGATCTCAAATTTTTCGCCCTTTCCACATGGTGGTTTTGGTAAGATACCTTTGTATAGATAAAATGGCCACCACCAGCAGACTAAACATTTGAGCCGGGTGCAAAAGGATGTTATACCCTGCTTTTTGCCCTGCCGAAAGCGAGATCATGATTCGCGTAAGCAAAATAAGTCCCACGGTAAAAAATATCAAAGGCAGGTTCAGGGTTGTGAGAATAATCAGCGGACCGGCAATGGTAATGGTAATATATACCAAGAAGCCGATGATGCTGTAGTTAAAAGCAGCCAGGAAATTTTTACTGAAGCCGTTTATTGCTTCCTTGTATCCCCGGTACATGCGGCAGCTGATCATGCCGTTAGCCAGCAGTGCTTCGCCGTTATAATTTTCGGCTTTAATGAAGCGCATGATCTCCACATCTTCTACTACTTTGTTTTTCACTGCTTTGTGCCATTGGTGTTTGTGGTAAATGGCGGCATCAAATAGCATGAACTGGCCGCTGGCGGCCGCTACCGAAGCATTTTTTACGATATACACCAGGCGTAAGGGCAGCAGGTTAAGCAATATGAAATGCATCAGTGGCACTACCAGGTTTTCGCCGGTAGTGAGCATGGTTTGGTTGGTGAACAAGCTTAACAAACCCAACTGGTGCAGGTGCATGCGGTGTACAGCGCTATTGATAAGCCGGTTGCTGATCTGCTCGTCGGCATCTAAAAAAAGTAGGTATTTACCATCTGCCTGTTTGGCCATTTGGTGGCAGGCATAATTTTTACCCATCCAGCCCTCAGGTAATTTACCACCTTTTATTACCCTGAAATGAGGGTGTGCCGTTGCAAACTCGTTACAAACCTGGTAAGTATCGTCAGTCGAATCATCGTCATAAATAATAACCTCATAGTTGTTATAATCCTGCTGATGGATGGAATTTAACAGGGTTAATATATTGCTGGCCTCGTTTCGGGCGGGGATCAGGATGGAAACCTTATCCGAATAATACCGACCTATATGGGGCAGCTTAGGGTTGGAGATATAGTTGAACAGCGTTACCGCAAACCTGAGTATGATAAAAAAGAGGGTTATTAATATAGCTATTATCACTTTTTATATATCAATTTCGGTTTGTTGCAATTTGGAGGCTTCATAATGCCTTTGGTATGCTTCCTGTAATTTATCTATGCTTTTACCTGCGTAATTTTCGGGTTCGCTTTTTAAGTAAACGGTTGCTGATGGCTTTTTATGTTTAAAGTACTGAATAAAAGTTGAAGCAAAAACAAGCTGGAAATTTCCGGCCGCTTTTTCAATTATCCTTACAAGCCCTTTTTCAAATTTTATGTTTGCAACAAAGTTAGCATACAGCCTGCCCTGCGGAAACATTAAAACCAAATTTGCAGGATCGGCAAGTAATTCGGCGGCGTAATCGAGTGATTGAAGTATGCTCCTGGAATCTTTTTTTACCGAAAAAGCACCAACATATTTCAGGAAGCGCTCTTTACGGGCAGTTTCTTCCAGGATCATGACATGCAGTTTTTTCTTTAACAGTTTTTCATTGACACAATATAAGATCAATCCGTCCCAAAAACTAAAGTGATTACCGATAAGCAACACCGATTTGCTTTTATCAATGGTGATGTCATTAAACAACAACTCATGAAACGTTTTGCCAACCGCCCATTTGATATAGTAATGGACAATGCGGTTCATGAAAAAGTTATTTTTATTGCGGATCATATTTTGACACGAATGTATTGCATGTCGGCGACAATTTTATCGAATTACACGAATTAAGAAATTGACATCTGGGGAATCGCGTTTATAACACTTCGATTTGTTTACCGGAAATTTTCCACACGAATGCTTTCAAGTCTTCCACAATTAATCGAATTACACGAATCTTAAATTTTAAATTAATGCAAATTCAAATTTGTGTAATTAGATTAATTCGTAAAAATTTGTGTGGGAATTTTTTCGCTATTGTTTTTCAATCTCAAATGGAATTGGCGTCAATTCGAAACAGTTCGGGAAATTAGTGTCAATTGTTAGTGCTCCATATTGATCTGATTTTTCAAAGCTTGGTGATGGGCCTGGTTAATGTTCTCTTTCAACTGCTCAAAAGTGAGTTGATTGGCAACACCCAAATCAAATAAGTGAACATAAGCACGTGGTTTCAGGCTTTCAAAGTAATCTATCAGGATGCAGTGATAAACTACCTGGCAGGGACCTTTTACCTGCTGCATGAGTTTGTAAACACCTTTTTCAACGTGAATGTGTGTTTCATGGTTAGAGTACAGTTCTCCCTGCGGAAATATCACGATCAGGTTGTCGGGTTGATCCAGGATCCTTGCCGAGTAGCTGAGTGACTCCAACATAGCCCTTGATCCTTTTTGGATGGAGTAGGCACCGATATATCGTAAATAACTGCGCTGATCAAACTGATCCTGCTGCATCATTACGTAGTATTGTTTTTTGAGATTGTAAACGGCTGTCCAGTTGGCAATAAAGCCGTCCCACCAGCTAAAATGATTGCTCAAAAGCAATATGGAGTGACCCGGACGCGACTCAAACGGCTGCACATTAACCTCTTTAAAATTACGGCTGATCCACCACCTTACGTAGCCGATGTATAGTTTACTCCAGAATTTCTTTTTACGCGAGGGTACCATGTTTTATTTAACTAAATACTCATCCAGTGCTTTTGTAACCAGCCAGTGACCAAGCTCAACTTCATGTATGTCGGCATCATTAAGCATCTCTAAAAATGGCAAAGCTGCCGATTTGGGGAACAACTTGTCATGCTTTCCAAATATCAGCAAACATTTAATTTTATGCTGATTAATGAGCCTGGCTACTTTATCTGCATCGGGTTTTAAGAGCCGGATCAAATTTAGGGTATAATAAGTATCAAGCCGTTTTTGTTCGGTGTCAATTTCATTGTAGGCTATTTGATAAAGGCTTTCATCAATAACACCAACCTTTTTTACACTTTTTACTAAAAAGGGGGCAAGCCATTTACTTTTTGTAGCTGTACGAAAAATTGCCCGGCCAAGTTTGTTATGCAATATAAAATGAAAACCTTTAAAAACAGCCAGGCCATCGGGGGCCATTAATATGATATCGTCAATCATATCGGCATATTCTTCAACCAATATCAGGGCCAGGTTAGCACCTATAGAATAGCCCATCACCGAAAATCTTTGACGGCCATAAAGCTTAAACCACTCTTCCATGTAGTTGCGCACCATAGCTTTAGGCATTCCGGTCAGGATCTGCTGCTCTGTCCAGCCGTCGAGCCTGCTTTCTCCGTGGAAAAAATGATCGAAACCGTATATGTGATATTGGGGTAAAACAGATTGATCAAGTACATGAAACTGCTTACCCGTCATGCCATAACCATGAAAGGCCAGCAATGGCTTTTGGCCGGTACCATACTCGTGAAAATGTGCTTTGCCCAAGCCGGGCAGATGTAAAACCCCCATTAAGGCAATATTAAGAATTTATGGCTTTTGTACAGTAAATAATACCGCTGTTTTGTTTTGGAAGAAGGTAATTTGAATGAATTGCTATTTATCGATATACTTCATGATCATCTCCGTAGCGCCCACATTTTCCTTCACATAATTGAATACCTTTTTGCTGGTAACATTATAAAAAACCTCATCATCAACCAGTGTTTCAACAATGCCTTTCAGCTCGTTTTCGTTGCTGATGCTAAACCCGGCTTTGAGGGCGATGAGCTCCCTGGCCTCATTAAACTTTTGATAGTTAGGGCCAAAGATAACCGGCAAGCCAAAAGCTGCCGCCTCTAAAGTATTGTGGATGCCTACACCAAAGCCGCCGCCTATATAAGCGATATCGGCATAGGCATAAAGTGACGAAAGCATACCGATGTTATCGATGACGAGAGACTGTAGATTAGAGGTTAGCGATTGGTTAATGAAATCTCCGGACTTCAGCCCTTCGGCTTCGGACTTTAGCTGGGAGAACGCAATGGCTTTCCCTTCCGGTAATAAACTTATCAGGTTATTGATCTTCTCCTCCGGTATTTCATGAGGGGCGAAGATGAATTTCCAATCGGGGTATTCACTTACCAGTTTGGCTAATAAGGCTTCGTCCTGCGGCCATGTGCTGCCTGCGATAAACAGTTTATGCCCGTTTTTAAATTCATCTATCAAAGGCAGTACTTTCGGGTTTTGCGCGTTGGCCCAAACGCGGTCGAACCGGGTATCGCCGCTTACGGATGTATTGTTAATACCAATGCCTTGCAATAATTGCTTAGAAGCCTCATCCTGTAAAAAGAAGTGGCTTACCAGGCTCAATATACTGCGGTTAAAACCACCGTACCATTTAAAAAATATCTGCCCGGGCCTGAATATGCCCGATACAATATATAAAGGGATGTTACGCTTGTTTGCTTCATTAAAAAAGTGGAACCAGTATTCGTATTTAGTGAAAATGATGATCTCCGGGTTAATGGCATCAATAAAGCTGCGGGCGTTTTTGGCGGTATCTAAAGGTAGGTAATAAACAAAGTCGGCGAGGGGGGTGTTTTTCCTGATCTCGTATCCCGAAGGAGAAAAAAAGGTAATTACAATTTTCTTCCCGGGGTGTACATTCCTTATTGCTTCCAGTATTGGCCGGCCTTGTTCAAACTCGCCAAGTGAGGCAAAATGAAACCAAATGCTGCTTTCTATACGTACAAAGACGATGTTTTTACGCCCTGTAACCCAAAGTTTTGCCTTATTGTTAAACAATGAGGCAAAACGGATAAAAAGGGAATACAATTTGATTCCTATATTATATAATAACATCAATTTTAACGCTGAATGATTATCTTAGCCGGGCATAAAAGTAATAACAATAATTACAATATTAGTTTATGGCCCGCCCGGTGCTGTAATAAGGTGGTTAAAATGGTTGATCATACAAATTGCTTACCTTGAATTTAAAACACATTTATACTGTGAATATAACGGTAATTAACGGGCGTAACCTGCGCGATCTGTACAGGATAAAAAGCCATAGATTGTATTATAACAACATAGGCGTTAAAACAGTAAATATATGATAGCAAGAAAAAGAATCCTGATCACAGGGGCAGCCGGTTTTTTAGGCTCGCACCTTTGCGACAGGTTTATTAAGGAAGGTTACCATGTAATAGGCATGGACAACTTGATCACAGGCGATTTGAGAAATATCGAACATTTGTTCAAACTCGAGAACTTCGAATTTTACAATCATGATGTATCCAAGTTCGTGTTTGTACCTGACGAATTGCATTACATCCTGCACTTTGCCTCACCTGCCAGCCCGATCGATTACCTGAAAATTCCGATCCAGACGTTAAAGGTAGGCTCACTGGGTACCCACAACCTGCTGGGCCTGGCAAGAAACAAGAAAGCCAGGATGCTGATCGCCTCCACTTCAGAGGTATACGGCGATCCTAACATCAGTCCGCAGCCTGAAGAATACTGGGGGAATGTGAACCCGGTAGGCCCGAGAGGGGTATATGATGAAGCCAAAAGGTTTCAGGAAGCTATTACAATGGCTTATCATACCTTCCATGGCGTGGAAACAAGGATCGTAAGGATCTTTAACACTTACGGGCCAAGGATGCGGCTGAACGACGGTAGGGTACTGCCCGCCTTTATCGGCCAGGCCTTGAGGGGAGAACCACTGACGATGTTTGGTGATGGCTCACAAACCCGGTCGTTTTGTTATGTTGATGACCTGATAGAAGGCATTTATCGTTTGCTGCTCAGTGATTATGCCCAACCGGTAAACATTGGTAACCCCGATGAGATCACTATAAAACAATTTGGTGAAGAGATCATCAAGCTGACTGGTACCGATCAGAAACTGATCAGCCTGCCCTTACCTACGGATGACCCTAAACAGCGTCGCCCGGACATCACCAAGGCCAGAGCTATATTAGGCTGGGAGCCGAAAGTATCCAGGAGTGAAGGTTTGAAGATCACTTTAGATTACTTCAAATCATTACCGGAGCAGGAAATACATCATAAAGACTTTACTTATTACAATAAATAAGGTTAACAGGCCGGGAATTAAATTTTGGTCTTTTTTATAATATAATAGCGGATGGATTGTCACAATCTGCTTACTTTGCTGAGAAAATCAAATATACACTCTATTTAAACTATGAAAATATTAGTAACAGGCGGTTTAGGTTTTATTGGATCTCATACAGTTGTTGAATTGGTTAATGCGGGTTATGACCCCATTATTGTTGATGACTTGTCAAACTCCGATCCAAAAATATTGGATCAACTTACAAAGATCATAGGCTTTACCCCGGTATTTCACAAACTTGACCTTTGTGATGAAGCCGCTGTTAAGGCGCTTGCACTTGCCGAACCGGAAATAGGTGGCATCATTCACTTTGCAGCTTTTAAAGCAGTGGGCGAATCGGTTAAAAAGCCAATGAAATATTACAGGAATAATTTTTATTCGCTTATCAATTTACTGGAAGCATATTACGGTAAGGCTATCAATTTTGTATTTTCATCAAGCTGTACAGTTTACGGTCAGCCCGAAAAACTGCCAGTTACAGAGAATGCTCCTGTACAGCCGGCACAATCGCCGTACGGTAATACCAAGCAAATAGCCGAAGAAATTTTGGTTGATATGGTAAATTCCGGCACTAACTATAAAGTAATATCACTGCGTTATTTTAACCCGGTGGGTGCACACGATTCGGCCCTGATCGGTGAATTGCCAATTGGCGTGCCGCAAAACCTGGTACCTTTTATTACACAGACAGCTATAGGTAAACGCGAAAAAATAACTGTTTTCGGCGATGATTATAATACGCCTGATGGCAGCTGCATCCGCGATTATATTCACGTAGTTGATTTAGCCAAAGCTCACGTAGCTGCATTAAAGCTTGCCGAAAAGGATGAATTTAAAGGCTATGATGTGTTTAATCTGGGTACAGGTAACGGCAGTTCGGTGTTGGAAGTAATTCATGCGTTTGAAAGCACAACCGGCGAAAAACTGAACTATGAAATTGGCCCGCGCCGTGAGGGTGATGTGGAACAGGTTTGGGGCGATGTTACCAAATCATCAACCAAACTTGGCTGGACAGCTGAACTTGGTATTGGAGAAATGATGTCATCTGCCTGGGAATGGGAAAAATATATTGCTCAAAATCCGTTTAAATAATAACAACAGCAAGAATGAAAAAGATCATTATTACAGGTGGAGCTGGTTTTATTGGTTCGCACGTGGTGCGCAGGTTTGTGAAAAACTATCCTGATTACAGCATTATTAATTTAGATAAACTTACCTATGCGGGCAACCTGGCTAATTTAAAGGATATTGAGAATGAGCCTAATTATAAGTTTGTAAAAGGTGATATTGTTGATATTGCTTTTATTAATGAACTTTTTGAAGCCGAAAAACCTGATGCGGTGATCCATCTTGCTGCCGAATCGCATGTAGACAGGTCGATCACCAACCCGCTTGAATTTGTGATGACCAATGTGGTAGGTACCGTGAATTTATTGAATACCGCCCGCGAGCAATGGAAAGGCAGATACGATCAAACTCGTTTTTACCACGTATCAACCGATGAGGTATACGGTACCCTTGGCGAAGACGGGATGTTTACCGAAGAAACTGCTTACGATCCGCATTCGCCATATTCCGCTTCAAAGGCGGGGTCTGATCATTTTGTGCGGGCTTACCAGGATACTTACGGTATGGATACCGTAATATCAAACTGTTCAAATAACTACGGATCATTCCATTTTCCGGAAAAACTCATTCCGCTGGCCATTAATAATATCAAACAAAATAAACCGGTACCTGTATATGGTAAAGGCGAAAATATCCGCGACTGGCTTTGGGTTGAAGACCATGCGCGCGCTATTGATGTGATATTTCATAATGCCAAATCGGGTTCAACCTATAATATCGGCGGTCATAATGAATGGAAAAATATTGACCTGATAAGATTGCTTTGCAGTATATTGGACAAAAAATTAGGCAGGGCCGAGGGAGAATCGGCCAAACTGATCACTTTTGTAACAGACAGGGCCGGGCACGATCTAAGATATGCTATTGATGCAACCAAGCTCAAAAATGAATTGGGTTGGGTGCCGGGCATAACTTTTGAGGAGGGCTTGGAAAAAACAGTAGATTGGTACCTTGCTAACGAGGAATGGCTTAATGACGTAACGTCGGGACATTACCAGCAATATTACAGCAGTCAGTATAACGATAGATAAAAAATGTTCGGGCTTTTTAAGAGGAAAAAGGAAGTAAGGGAATCAAAATACAACTATGAGAGTATCATGGTTGATATGCACTCACATGTGTTGCCCGGAATTGACGATGGTGCCAAAACACCTGAAGATTCGGTAGCGTTGATAAAAAAGATGATGGAACTGGGGATAAAGAAAGTTATCGCCACGCCACACATCATGATAGATTTTTATCGCAACACTCCCGAAACTATTGGAAACGCACTTACCATATTAAAAGCCGAACTGGTTAAACAGGGAATTGATATACCTGTTGAGGCAGCTGCCGAACACTATTTTGATGAAACGTTTGAAGGGCGTATAGAGGATGGCCCCATTATGACCATGGGCGATAATTACGTACTGTTTGAGTTTTCGTTTATAAATCAGCCGCCAAACACTTACTCGGTTATTCAAAAGCTGCATGATAAAGGCTATAAGCCTATTCTTGCCCACCCCGAACGGTACCAATACCTCGATCTGGATACATTGAGAAACCTACATAGTTGGGGTGTTGATTTTCAGCTTAATACTATATCCCTCACAGGATATTACGGCAAAGAGATAAAAAAGATGGCCGAAGAGTTGATTGATAATAGCTTAATAGACTTTATCTCAAGCGATATGCACCACTTAAGGCATGCAGCCGCGCTGAAAGATTCACTCAGAACGACTTATATTGAAAAGCTGCTTGTGGATTATCCGCTTAAAAATAAGATGCTGTTTTAAACAGATATTTATTACAAAAAAGGCGCATTTAATGCGCCTTTTTTATTTACATTAATACTGGTTGAAGTTTTAGCGATGGCGTAACTCCGACCAAGTAAGGGTATGCCAACATTCACCGCAGTTGCGTGACCTAAGCTATTTCTTTAATCAAAAATTTAAATCGTTCGAAAACTCCTTTCGAAAATTCATATAATTCGAAAACTTTAGGGTCTGATATTTTTGAACCGTTGAGGAATGTCATTTTTCTTTGCTTTTTTAAACCGCCGTTATGGAATATTTCTAATAAACAATCTTCGAAAGTATAAAGGCTATGTCCAAAATATCCTTTTTCTCCAATGAATTCTAAACTGGCCCAATAAAGAAAATCGCGTTCTTCGTTTATCAACGACCAATCAATCTTGTAATAATCCCGGTCAAGTATTTGTGAACTTAGCCCTGAATATGAAAGACAACAGTCGATGTAATCTTCTTTAAGCAGTGAATTCAAAGGAAGTTTTTCCCATTTAATACTCTGATCTTTAGCCCACAAGCTAAAAATGTCTACACGACCTTGCCGATATTCTGTAAAATAATCATCATATACTAACCCTGAAATCCAAAGTGATGATTTTTCCAGATCTCCATAGTCGATCAAATGCACTTTAAAGTTTTCGATAGAAAACCTTCTTCTGAATTTATCAAAAATATCGACTTGTATTTTCAAATCGTTTGAGCCAATGTAAAATGCGTCATCTGTTTTTTGTAGAATTCTCTTTTTTGAAGTGGCGCTAATGTCCTTAAAAGTAAACCTACGGGCGGTGCCTGTTGCGAAGGGTTCCAACCAAACATATTTACAGGTAAGCAAAATTTTGTTTTCGGCGTATACCTTAACTTTCATTGAACAAAGGCTTGATTGTTTTATAACGATTTTTGCGTCTGAGAGACTTTGTGCTCTTGGATTATTGAGACGGCTTACTCGTACCTCAATGCTTCAACCGGGTCAAGCCTGGCTGCTTTTTTGGCAGGATAATAACCCGATATCAAACCGATAAACGTACATAGCACTACTGCAAAGAACAGCCAGCCCCATGGTACTACAAACGCACCGCTTATTTGTACGGCAATGAGATTTCCGGCGGCCATACCCAATATCATACCGGCCGCGCCGCCTATAAGGCAGATCACTATAGCCTCTATCAAAAATTGTTTACGAATGATGGCCGGGGTTGCGCCTATGGCTTTCCGAACGCCAATTTCGCGGGTACGTTCTGTTACTGATACCAGCATGATATTCATGAGCCCGATGGCCGCACCGATGAGTGTGATGATGCCAACTGCAAAGCCGGCAGCAGTAATACCTGCAAGCTGACCAGATAATTCTTTTTGAATGGAATCGCTCCGGCTTATTTCAAAGTTATCCTGGTTAATTACATTAAGCCCTCTTACATTTCTGAACAGGGAAGTAGCTT